>JBBKAW010000044.1:0-41223 GCA_037722135.1 Aquificaceae bacterium | reverse complement strand
AGCTTTTCCAGGATTTCAAGTTCCATTGGAATAAATATAGGATTTTTCCCAGTCTAAGGCGGTTTTTATGATGAACTCCAAGTTATCATATTGAGGTTTCCAACCAAGAATTTGTCTTGCCTTTTGACTATCCGCTACGAGCATGGGTGGGTCTCCTTCGCGCCTTGGTGCGTATCTCACCTCAAAATCCACACCAGAGACCTCTTTTACCTTTTGCACTACTTCAAGCACCGAGTATCCTCTACCATATCCCACATTAAAGACGTCGCTTTGCCCTCCACTCCTTAGATAGTCTAACGCCTTTAAATGAGCCTCGCATAGGTCCATAACATGCACGTAGTCTCTTATGCACGTCCCGTCAGGTGTTGGATAATCTGTTCCAAAGACCTCCATGTAGGGAAACTGCCCAGTTGCAGTCTTTACTGCTCTTAGAATGAGATGTGTTGGTTCTTTGCTTACTTGTCCTATCTTTCCCTCTGGGTCTGCACCCGCTACGTTGAAATACCTGAGGATGGCATACTTTAAGCCTGTGGTATAGGAGAAGTCTTTTATTGCCTGCTCTGTAAATAGCTTGCTCCAGCCGTAGGGATTAATAGGCTTTGTTGGGTCATCCTCTTTTACTGGGACTTTATCTGGTATGCCATAAACTGCAGCGGTGGATGAAAATATGAGATACTGCGTCCCAGCTCTTTGCATAGCCTGAAGAAGGTTGAGAGTTCCCAGAAAGTTGTTCTCGTAATATAGCAGTGGCTTTCTAACGCTTTCTGGGACTTTTACCTTTGCAGCAAAGTGAATAACCGCTTCCGGCTTAAACTCAAGCAGGACTTCCTCAAGGGCTTTGTAGTTGAGAAGGTCTACCACCTTGAGGTCTCCGTATAGCACCGCCCAAGGGTTGCCATCTGAGAGGTTGTCTACAGTAAGGACTTGGTATCCCCTCTCACCTAAGAGCTTTACCATATGAGAGCCTATATAGCCTGCTCCTCCCGTTACTAATATTCGCATAGTGCAATTATATATCAATCCTCAAGGTTTTGTGCCAGATAGTCCGCCAAATGCAAGACCTCCTGTCCAGTTTTGTGTTTTTTAACTCCATCCTTTAAATTAAGCACACAGCCTGGGCAGGTGGTAAGCACCACATCCGCTTGAGTTTTCTGAAGGTCTTGGACCTTTTCCTTCTGTATTTGGTCTGACATTTTGGGGTTTGTTATGGAAAAGAGCCCTGCAAAGCCACAGCAAGACTTGTCCTTTTCCGCCTTTCTCACTTCGTCACCTTCAATCCTTTCCATTACACCGTAGAAGACCTTGTCGCTTGTTTTCATGGCACTATAAGAGTGGCAGGGCACGTGGAAGGTAAGCCTTTTTCCAGAGCCTTTGAATTTCAAAGGGCTTTTGAAGACTATTTCCGCAAAGTCGTAGACGGGTTTTTGCAGTTTATAGTCTTCCTGCAAAGCTCCACCACATGTGGGACAGGCAACCACCACTGCGTCAAACTCATACTTTTCCATCTCTTTGAGGTTATGGTCTCTTAATCTCTCAAAGGCAGGAAGGTTTCCAGAGTAGTAATGGGGTGCACCACAGCACTTTATATCCTCTGGGACAACCACCGTGTAGCCTGCTTTGTTCATTAGCCTTATGACGTTCTCACCCGTCTTTCCATAAAAGGCATCTATCATACAGCCTGTGAAAAAAAGGAGCTTTCCCTTTTCTTCCTGAGCCTTAAAGACCTTACCTCTTAGTCCAAAAGCCTCTGCAGTAGGCTTTGGCATAAACTTCACCGCACCGGTGGGAAAGGGCGTTTTTATCTCTCCAAAAGGCAAGGGACTAAGAAGTTTACCAGCCAGTTTTAACACCTTTCTACCTGCCTTTGACTGCAAGAGCTCCAAAGACTTCAGACCAAGACTTTTTACCATTCCCTGTCCCAAATTTTCCCTTTGCATATCTCTTGCATGGACCAAAATCTCCTTATATTCCACGTTATTGGGACATATCCACTCACATCTTCTACACATGGCACACTGGTCCCATTGCTTGGCAACCTCTTCAGAGAGGGGTAGCTCTCCCTTTACCACCATCTCCGCAAGGGCAAGCCTTCCACGTGCAAAGCCAGCCTCCTCTTGTATGTATGGATATGTGGGGCATACGGACTTACAAAGTCCACATTTTACGCACTTTTGAGCAAGGTCAAGAGGCATCTCTATAAACTTCTCCATAGTCCATGTAAATATAGGGCTTTTGTAAAAGGTTGAATTGACCAAAAGCAGGTTATAATTTTGTATTCTTGAGCGGGTGTGGCGGAACTGGCAGACGCGCAGGACTTAGGATCCTGTGGGCTTACGCCCGTGAGGGTTCGACTCCCTCCACCCGCACCAAAAAAAATAGGAGGTGTGTATGAAGGTAAGCGTAGAGGATAGACAAGGACTTTTTAAAAACCTTAAAGTGGAAGTGGAAGGTGATGTGGTAAAGTCCGCACTTGATGAGGTATACAACTACCTTAAAGAGAATGCGGAAGTGGAAGGCTTTAGAAAAGGTAAAGCACCCCTTTGGATTATAAGAGCCAAGTTTAGGGAATACATAAAAGAAGAGGTAGGTAAAAAGGTAGCAAACGCCACTTTGGCAAGTGCAATACAAGCAAGTGGACTAAAGCCTGTGGCGGACATATACCTTGAAAAGGTGGAGTTAGAAGAAAAAGAGCAAAGACTAAGCTACAGCGTATACTTTGAAGTGCCTCCTGAGTTTGAATTGCAAAAAGTAGAAGGTCTTGAGGTGGAGATAAAAAAGCTTGAGTTCAGTGAAGACCTCGTAAAGCAGAGGATAGAGGAAATAAGGCAAGAGCACGTAGTTTGGGAACCCGTGGAAAGAGAGGTAAAGGAAGGAGACTTAGTAGTTGTGGAATACAAGGTTCAAGAGTTAGAGAGTGGAGAATCCACAGAAGGAGAAACTTCTGGAGTTATCGGCACAAAGACCTTTAGGGAAGAGATAGAGAAGGAGCTTATAGGCAAAAGGGAAGGCGATAGCTTTGTGCTTGAGGATTTAACCCTTTACGATGTGGAAGGTAAACCCGCTGGAAAGGCAAGGGTAGAAATCACCGTGAAGAGTGTAAAGGAAAAAGTGCTTCCAGAGTTAAACGATGACTTTGCGAAGGAGCTCGGACTTGGTGAGACCTGGACAGAAGCGGAGGAGAAGATAAGGCAAGAGGTAAAAGCCAACTTAGAAAACTTAAAAAAGGCTATGATATCGGATGCGGTAGCCATAAAGTTAGTTCAGCTCCACGAGTTTGAGATACCTCAAACACTCCTTCAAAGGGAGCTATCACACCTTGTGGAAAGAAGGGTAAGGGAGCTATCTCAATGGGGTATAGACCCTAAGTATCTGGATTACAGAGCTATAGCTCAAGAGCTAACACCACAAGCGGTCTTTAACATAAAGCTAAGATACATCTTAGATAAATACGCTCAACAAAAAAACATAGAGGTTAGCAATGAAGAAATCCAGCAAAGGATAGAAGCCTTGGCACAAGCTTATGAACGCACGGCAGAAGAAATGAGGGAGTTTTTGGAAAGGGAAAACCTACTGCCAGTCCTTGAGGAGGACATAAAGAGAGAAAAGGCGTTTGAAGACATAATTTCAAAGGCGGTAGTAAAGGAGATAGAAGAGAAGAAGGAGGAGAAAAATGAGAATACTTGACCAGCTTGTTCCTATAGTAATTGAGCAAACTCCGAGAGGTGAAAGGGCTTACGATATATACTCAAGGCTCCTGCAAGATAGAATAGTTTTGCTCGGTTTCCCCATAGATGACCATGTGGCTAACCTCATTGTTGCTCAGCTTCTTTTTCTTGAAGCTCAAGACCCAGAAAAGGACATATACATGTATATAAACTCACCCGGTGGGTCTGTCACTGCAGGCATGGCAATATACGACACCATGCAATACATAAAGCCTGACGTGGTTACCATATGCCTTGGTCAAGCAGCATCTATGGGTGCGGTTTTGCTCGCTGCGGGTGCAAAGGGTAAAAGATATGCACTGCCTCACGCAAGGATAATGATACACCAACCTCTCGGAGGCATATCGGGTCAAGCAACGGATATAATAATCCATGCGGAGGAGATAAGAAGGATAAAGAACATGCTCAATGAAATCCTTGCAAAACACACAGGACAGCCCTTAGAGAAGATAGAAAGGGATGTGGAAAGGGACTATTTTATGTCCGCATATGAGGCTATGGAATACGGTATAGTGGACAAAGTTATAGAAAAAAGGAGCTAAAATGTCAAGGAAAAGGCAAGTAAACCACTGCTCTTTTTGTGGAAGGTCTCAGAGCGAAGTTTTGGTGCTGATAGCAGGACCAAACGACACCTTTATATGCGACCGGTGTGTAGAGGTATGCAACAACATAATAAAGGAGCAGAAAAAGCACCTCAGCTACAGCTTTTCAAGGGAAATTCCAACACCTGAAGAAATAAAGAGACAGCTTGACCAATATGTTATAGGTCAAGAAAGAGCCAAAAAGGTTCTCTCTGTGGCGGTATACAATCACTACAAGAGAATAAGGGCGAAGGAACTCGGTCTCAATCTTGACGACGTGGAAGTGGAAAAAAGCAATATATTACTGATAGGTCCCACTGGCTCTGGAAAAACTCTACTGGCAAAGACTCTGGCAAAGATATTAGACGTGCCCTTTGCCATATCCGATGCAACCACCCTTACAGAAGCAGGCTATGTGGGTGAGGATGTGGAAAACGTCCTTGTAAGGCTTTTGCAAAATTGCGGATATGACGTAAAAGCTGCACAAAGAGGCATTGTATACATAGACGAAATAGACAAGATAGCAAAAAAGACAGGTATAAACCCTTCTATAACGAGAGACGTTTCTGGCGAAGGCGTTCAACAAGCCCTCTTGAAGATAATAGAGGGGACCATCTCCAACGTGCCACCACAGGGAGGAAGAAAGCACCCTCACCAAGAGTTCATACAGGTAGACACCACAGACATTCTCTTTATCTGCGGTGGTGCCTTTGTGGGGCTTGAAGACATAATAAAAAGAAGACTTGGAAAGTCTGTGGTAGGCTTTGAGGCGGAGATAAGAAAGTTTGACAAGGGAGAAAACCCACTCCACTTTGTGGAAGTAGATGACCTTATACACTATGGGCTCATACCAGAGTTTGTGGGCAGGCTTCCTGTAATTGCGGTCCTTGATGAGCTAACAGAGGAAGAGCTAATAAGGGTGCTTGTTGAACCAAGAAATGCACTTGTTAAGCAGTATAAGAAGCTTTTTGAAATGGAAGGTGTAGAACTTGAGTTTACAGAGGATGCACTGGTGGAAATAGCAAGAGAAGCTATAAGACGGAAAACTGGTGCAAGAGGTCTTAGGGCTATCATGGAAGAGATAATGCTTGATGTGATGTTTGAAATACCCTCTAAGCGTGATGTGAAAAAGGTGCTTGTAAATGCACAAGTAGTAAAAGACAAGCTAAAGCCTATATACATAATGAAAGAAGCGGTATAAAGGAGATGAGTCATGAGGTATATGGAGCTTACTCCAGACTTGTATACGGGCGTAAAGGAAATGGATGACCAGCATCAAGGCATAGTGGACAGGATAAACACTCTTGCAAACCTTTTTACCAAATTGGATAAGGAGATGCAGGATAAAAAGCAGGCAAGACAAGCCTTAGCAATACTTACAGGATGGCTTTATGGTCATGTGGGTAGGGTAGACAAAAGATACGGAGAGTTCCATTCAAAACTTTACACGTCTGCCTAATTTAGTGGTATGCTTTTTAGTAAGGAGGTTATGGTTATGAAAAAAGCTCTTCTTGTAGTTGCCCTCTTTTCTGGTTTTAGCTTTGCCCAGCAAAAGTTTGCTTGCATTGACCCAAATAGGATTCTTTCAGAATCCCAGCTTGTAAAGGACAAGGAATCTCAGCTAAGAGCCAAAGTGGAAGAGTATCAAAAACAGCTTGACCAGATAAACAAGAGGCTTGAAGACCTTCGAAAACAGATAGAAAGCAGGGGAATAGCTCAAAATGTAAGAGAACAGAGGATAAGGGAATATCAGAGAGTGGAAGCTGAAGGAATAGAACTACAGCAAAAGGCACAAAGAGAAATTGCGGAGATGAGGGAAAAGTTAGAAGGAGAGATAGTATCAAGAGTAAGGAAAATATCCGAAGACATAGCAAAGAGGGAAGGCTTTACAGGTGTTATTGACTGCACTGTATTCATATACAGGTCTGCGGAGATAGACATAACTGCGGAGGTAATCCAAAGGTTAGACCAGCAAAGATGAAGCTCTTAGACCTTGCAAAGCTTTTAGAGGGTGAAGTTGTTGGAAACCCTCATATGGAGGTAGAGGGTATATCATCACCAGAAAATCCAAAAAAGGGGACGCTTGTCTTTCTGCAAGACGTAAAGGTTTTGGAGGATTTAAAGGGTATGCAAATAGTCCCAGTGGTATCTCAGAGCATTGACTTTCCCACATACATAAGGGTTAAAAACGTGAGGCTTGCCCTTGCACGCTTTTTGTCTTACTTCTACCAAGAGAGACATCCCTCTGGCATATCCGATAAGGCTTACATAGAAGAGGGTGTAAAGTTAGGGAAGGATGTGTATGTGGCACCCTTCGTTTATTTGGGGAAGAATGTGGTGCTTGAGGATGGGGTAAAGGTTTATCCCTTTTGCTACATAGGGGAAGGTGTGAGGATAGGCAAAAACAGCGTGCTTTTCAGCGGAGTTCATGTGTATCCCTACTGTGTGATAGGTGAGGGTGTGAGGATTCATAGTGGTTCTGTTATAGGTGCGGACGGCTTTGGCTACTATGTGGGTCCAGAGGGCGTTTTTAAGCTAAACCACATAGGTAAAGTAGTCATCCAAGACCGTGTGGAGATAGGTGCAAACACCTGCATAGATAGGGCTCTTATAGACCAGACAATTATAGGCGAAAATACCAAGATAGATAACTTGGTGCAGATAGGACACAACTGCAAGATAGGTGAGGGTAATATTATAGTGTCCCAAGTGGGACTTTCTGGTAGTGTAAGGACAGGCAAGGGAGTAGTCTTGGCAGGACAGGTGGGTGTGGCAGACCATGTGGAGATAGGAGATGGTGCTGTTGTATCTGCAAAGGCGGGGGTATCAAAGAGCCTTGAAGGTGGAAAGGTATACGGTGGAAGTATTCCAGCTATGGAGTGGTCTAAATGGAAAAGAATTTACGCCTATATTTTAAAACTGCCAGAACTCTTTAAGGAGAAAAGGCATGAGGATAAGGATAGCCCACAGCCCTGACTCGGACGATGCCTTTATGTTTTATGCTCTGACCGCTGGCAAGATAGACACAGAGGGTTTGGAGATTGAGCATGTGCTTGCGGACATTGAAACCCTTAATAGGGAAGCTCTAAAAGGGACTTATGAGGTCTCCGCCATATCCTTTCATGCCTATCCTTATGTGGCAGACAAATATCTGGTGCTACCCAGTGGTGGAAGTGTGGGAGAAGGCTACGGACCTATAGTGGTCGCCAAGGAGCATTTAGAAGACTTAAGGGGTAAAAGGGTCGCAATTCCAGGAAGGCTTACCACTGCATATCTTGTCCTAAAGCTCTACGAACCAGACTTCGAGGAAGTCCTTTTCCCTTTTGACAAGGTCTTAGATGCGGTTGCGGAGGGTATAGTGGACGCAGGGCTTGTTATACATGAAGGACAGCTTAGTTATCAAGATAGGGGTCTAAAAAAGGTTGTTGACCTGGGTCAATGGTGGATGGAGAAGACCAATCTTGTGCTTCCTCTTGGTGGCAATATTATAAGAAAAGACCTCGGTGTTGAGATAATAAGGAAGATGGAGAGGTTAATGAGAAGGAGTATAGAGTATGCATTACAGCATAGGGAAGAAGCCCTAAGCTTTGCCAGAGAGTATGCAAGGGATATAAAAGAAGACACAGAAAGAACCAACAGGTTTGTAAGCATGTATGTAAACCACAGAACCTTAGATTATGGAGAGGATGGCAGGCGTGCGGTAAGACTTTTGCTACAGATGGGAATAGAAAGGAATATAATAGAAGCTAATATGCCAGAAGTGATATTCAGCGACGAGGTGAAAGACTAATGAGTGTCTTGCCACAGGAACTAATGGAAAAGCTAAGGGAACATGTGGAGTATTTTCCAAGAAAGGAACAGGCGGTGTTGCTTTGTCTCCATGAAGTCCAAGACTACTACGGACATATACCCTTTTTTGCCTTGGAGGAGGTGGCAAAACTCTTGGAAGTGCCACTAAGCCACGTGGAAAATGTGGTCTCCTTCTACGATATGTTTGACAGGGGAGAACCTGCAAGACATAGGATAAGGGTTTGTGTAAGCGTTGTGTGTAATCTTATGAACTCTAACAAGGTGCTAAATGCCTTAAGGGAGCTACTTGGCATCTCCTTAGGTGAGACCACAAGGGATGGAAGGTTTAAGCTCATAGGGGTGCAATGCATAGGTGCATGCTCAGAGGCACCTTGTTTCATGGTAGATAACGACACCTATAAATTTGAATCAAAGGAGAAGCTACATGAGATCCTATCCCGTTATACCTGAAATATACGCAGAAACAACGCTTAACCTTTTGTTAAAAAGGGCTAAAAAGCCAAGAGTTCACACCATAGAGGATTATCTAAAAGACGGTGGCTATCAGGCTTTGGAAAAAGCACTTAACATGAAACCTGAGGAGATAATAGACTGGGTGGACAAAAGCCAGCTCAGGGGCAGAGGAGGTGCAGGCTTTCCCACAGGTAGAAAGTGGAAGTTTGCGGTTCAAAACCCAGCACCGAGATATCTCATATGCAATGCGGACGAATCTGAACCCGGCACCTTCAAGGACAGAATACTCATAGAAAGAGACCCACACCTTCTCATAGAAGGTATGATAATCTCTGCCTACGCCATAGGGGCAAATGAGGCTTTCATATACATAAGGGGTGAGTATCCTGCGGGATACTATATCCTCAGGGATGCCATAGAGGAGGCAAAGAAGAAGGGTTTTCTTGGGAAAAACATACTGGGCTCTGGCTTTGACCTTGAGATTTATGTGGCAAGAGGTGCAGGTGCCTACATATGCGGAGAAGAGAGTGCACTCATTGAATCTCTTGAAGGTAAGAGAGGCTTTCCAAGGATAAAACCACCCTTTCCTGTTCAATATGGTCTTTGGGGAAGACCTACTGTGGTAAACAACGTGGAAACCCTTTGCAACATTCCTCTCATAGTGGGTATGGGTTGGGAAGAGTATCGCTACATAGGACCAAGCGACTATCCGGGTCCCAAGCTCTTTCCTGTAAGTGGAAAAGTGAAAAAGCCAGGGGTCTATGAGCTCCCCATGAACACCACCCTCAGAGAAGTTATCTTCAAGTATGCGGGAGGAACTATTGGAAACAAGAAGATTAAGGCAGTATTCTCCGGAGCCCTTGACTGTTTTTCCGCAGAGGAGTTAGACACACCCATGGACTACTCGCCCTTTGGCTTTGGCGGGACGGGAACGGTTATAGTCCTGACAGAAGAAGACGATATAGTCCAAGCTTGCCTGTGGGTAGCAGAGTTTTACGCTCATGAGAGCTGTGGTCAATGCACGCCCTGTAGGGTTGGCACTTATGAACAGGCTAATCTCCTTGAGAAGATAGTGCACTACGAAGCGGATGAAAGAGAATGGGTAGGCTTTGAGTTTGTGAACTCACACATACAGCCCACTTCTATCTGTGGTCTTGGTGCAGTTGCAGGTAGGCTAATTCGTCAAGCTATGCAGAAGTTTCCACAAGAATGGGAAAAATACAGAAAGCAAGTAAAATTAGGAGCATGAGGCTCTTTCTCTTGTCTTTCTTTGCCATTTACCTTGCTTACGCCTCAGAAGGGCGAAAGTGCGAAAGCAATCCTTTAAAGGATAAGGAATACTGTAGATACTTTTGGAGTATATGCAAAAATCTTGGTTTAAAGAGGCTTGATGGTATAAGAAGCTGTTTAGAAAAGAGCCAAAGTTATGAAGAAGGCGTAAAGTGCTTTGAAAGGTCTTGGCTTGAAGACCTCTTTAAAAGATGAAGACTTTGAAGCATACTATAAGGTCTCTTATAGAAATTGGCTTTGACGTTTTGTATATAGAAAAAGAAGCTCCGCAAAGTCAGGTAGAGCCTTCACAAAAGCTCAAAGAACCTACCCAGAGCAAAGAGGAAATGTTGAAGGCTTTGTATAGAAAACTTGAGGAAGAGAGAAAGTGCATCCTCTACGAGGGGGCAAGCGGTTATGTCTTTGGGGAAGGGAATCCCTATTCGCCTGTGGTCTTTGTAGGCGAAGCACCGGGAGAAGAAGAAGACCAACAGAAAAGACCCTTTGTGGGTAGAGCGGGAAGGTATTTAAATCAAAAACTCCAAGAGGTGGGTCTAAGACGAGAGGAAGTATACATAACCAACGTGGTAAAGTCCAGACCGCCCGGCAATAGAAAGCCTACTCCAAAGGAAATGCAAACCTGCCTACCCTACCTTAGAAAGGAGATAGAGATAATAAACCCAAAGCTGATAGTTTGTCTTGGTGCGACCGCCCTTGAGGGAATATTAGGAAAATCTCTACCCATATCCAAGTATAGAGGTCAATTTTTTGAATATCCATACAACAGAAGAATAAAAGTCTTCCTTACATACCATCCCGCTTACATCCTTAGAAACCCCAGTGGAGAAAAGGAGTTTGTGGAGGACCTAAAAAGAATAAAGGAATTTCTAAGTAGCCTTTGAGAGAAAGACCTTCAAATAGCCTTCTTCAATCTTTGCACCCACTGGCTCGTAGTCTCTGAGCTTTCTTGGTAGGAGTATGTGGCTCTTGAAGTTTCTCCACCGGATAACTATCTCACCTTCGCTTTTAAGGACAGACAAACCATCCTTTGTGAGGAAGGGTGCCTTAAGTTTTATCATATAATCTCCATTTTGCTCTATAAACTCATAGGGCTTTTCCTTGTGGAAAACTCTTATGGGGTCTGTATCACCATATATAAGGTCAGAGAGTATTTTCAATCTTTCTTCACCTACTATTTCATCCTCCATAAGTGGAACTGTAAAGACTGGAACTGGATGAAAGAGGGCATGCATATCCTCAAGATGTTTTTTCTGTGTTAGCACCCATTTTGAAAAGTGCTCGCAGTCTTCCACAAAAGGTGGTAAAACCTTGTTGACCACCACCGCATCCACGTTTACCCCAAACAGGTTAAAATACATAAAGGCTCTCTGGCTTTCTTTGAGAACCATCTTTTCTGGGTTTGCCACAAGCCTTACAGAGGTTATCTCGGGGTCAACAAGAAGCTCGTCCACTCCCTTTAGCTTTTCGTAGAAATTTTCAAGGGCTTTGAAGTATTCGTCATCGGGTATGGGGACATCGGTAAGGCGTCGTGCTACAGGTCTTGCCACTTTGAGTATAGTCCTTTCCACGTTAAATATCTTTCTCATATACCACTTAAGCACTGTAGGCATGGACACAAAGCGCAAGGACTCGCCAGTAGGCGGTAGGTCAAGCACCAAGGCGTCAAACTCTCCATCTTTGTAGTATTTGTTTACATATAGAAGGCTGGTGACCTCCTCCATACCCGGCAGTATGGCAAGCTCCTCGGATACTACTTGGTCAAGCCCGGTGGTATTGAAAAGAAGCTCCAAAAACCTATAAACATCTCCCCAATATCTGTCCACCTCTTCCTGTATGTCTATCTCCTGTATGTATAGGTTTTCAGAAATCTTTATAGGTAGTCCCTTTGCTTTGGTCTTTTCTTCCTCTGGAATATCAAAGGCATCTCCCAGACTGTGAGCTGGGTCAAGAGAAACCACTATAGTCTTATAGCCAAGAGTTGACAGCTTATAGGCGGTTGCTGCGGAAATTGTAGTCTTGCCTACTCCACCCTTGCCGGAAAAGAGGATAACTCTCATAACCTATAAGTATAATACTCAACAAAGAACTTTTAGGGCTTTTCTTAGCCATTCGTGCCTTTATTTTACCTCTTGACAAAAAGCTATAATTTAGGTTAAAATGGTAAGCCTTAGCTGGAAGTCCCATAAGTAGGGGCTAACTTGTTGTATAATTCTTAGATTGTAGTAGAGGTGGAAACCATGTTGCAGAGGCAGAGTTATGCAAACGTGGCGGATAATTCAGGAGCTAAAAAGGTTCAGATAATAGGTATACCCTATGCACCAAGAAAGTATGCAACCTTGGGTGATGTAGTGACTGTTACTGTAAAAGTGGCAGCACCCAATAGCCCTGCAAAGAAAGGCAAGGTATACAGAGCTGTAGTGGTTAGAACGAAAAAGGAAGTGAGGCGCCCAGACGGTAGCTATATAAAGTTTGACGACAATGCGGTAGTCCTTCTAAACCAGTATGGAGAACCTCTTGGGACCCGTATACTTGGACCCATAGCCAGAGAGGTTAGAAACAGAGGTTTTACCAAATTGGCATCTCTTGCTCCGGAGGTAGTGTGATGGCTCATAAGATAAAGAAGGGTGATACAGTGGTTGTCCTAAGAGGAAAGGAAAGGGGTAAAACAGGAGAAGTAATAAAAGTCCTCAGAGAAGAAAACAGGGTTATAGTAAAGAATGTAAACCTTGTGAAAAAACATGTAAAGGGAATTCCCAACGTAAGAGAAGGTGGAATATACGAAATAGAAGCTCCTATACACATCAGCAACGTTATGCTTATCTGTCCAAAATGTGGGAAACCTACAAGGGTTGGAATAAGGACGGTGGTGGAAGGAGAGGTCCTAAGAAAATACAGATACTGTAAGAAATGCAACGAAAATATTGACCTCATAAGAGAAAAAGCGAGGGTTAGAGCATGAGCGTAGAAACCAAGTATGTTCCAAGACTTTACAGAAAGTATAAGGAAGAAGTTGTTCCACAGCTCATAAACCGCTTTGGCTACAAAAACCCAATGGAAGTGCCAAAGATAGTCAAGATAGTGGTTAACATGGGTGTTGGTGAAGCGGTTAACGACATAAAATACCTTGAAAGGGCTATAGAGGACCTCAGGGCTATAACTGGTCAGCATCCTGCAATTAGAAGGGCAAAGAAATCTGAGGCTGGTTTTAAGCTTAGAAAGGGTATGCCGGTGGGTCTAAAGGTAACCCTCAGAAAGGAAAGGATGTGGGACTTTTTAGATAAGCTTATATGTGTTGCACTGCCAAGGGTGAAGGACTTTAAAGGTCTCAATCCAAGGTCCTTTGATGGCAGAGGAAACTACGCCTTTGGTATTGCAGAGCAGATAGTCTTTCCGGAGATAGACTATGAGAAGGTGGATGCCATAAGGGGTATGGATATTATAATTCATACCACAGCAGAAACAGACGAGGAAGCCTTTTGGCTTCTTTCTTTGCTGGGGCTTCCCATAAGAAGTGTAGGAGGTTAATATGGCAAGGAAAGCAAAAGTTGCAAAGGATGTGCTTCACTTCCCTAAATATGTGGTAAGACAGAAAAACAGATGTCCTTTGTGTGGTAGACCAAGAGGTTTTATAAGACAATTTGGTATGTGTAGGCTTTGCTTTAGAGAGCTCGCCCTTAGGGGTGAAATCCCAGGTATTAGAAAAGCAAGTTGGTAAGGAGGTAGAAGATGGACCCAGTAGCGGATATGTTTTCTGCGATAAAGAACGCCATAAGAAGAAGGAAAGACTACGTGGATACACCCTCCTCAAAACTAAAAGAGGCTATTTTGGAGCTCCTTAAAAAGGAGGGTTATATAAGGGACTGGGAAAGGCTTGAGGAAAACAAAAAAGGCACACAGTACACACTAAGGATACACCTTAAATACCTTGACCCTAAAAAGGAGAAAAGTGTCATTTCTGAAATCAAGAAGGTTTCCAAACCTGGAAGGAGGGTATACGTTCCAAAGCATAAGATACCTTACGTGCAAAAGGGTCTTGGTATAGCTATACTTTCCACAGACGCTGGCATTATTACAGACCACGATGCAAGGAAACTTGGTAAAGGTGGAGAATTAATAGCATATGTTTGGTGAGGTGCGGACATGTCAAGAATAGGCAAGAAACCAATTGAAATTCCCGCAGGTGTTAAGGTAAGCATCCAAGAGGGTGAAATTAGGGTTGAAGGACCAAAGGGCAAGCTGTCTATGAAGCTCCATCCGGACATAAGTGTAAGGCTGGAAGGCAACACCATAAGGGTAGAAAGACCCACAGACCTACCCTTTCATCGGGCTATGCATGGCACCACTGCAGCACTTATCAGAAACATGATAAAAGGGGTTACTGAAGGCTACACAAAGGTGCTTGAGGTGGTGGGTCTTGGTTATAGGGCTGCGGTCAAGGGTAATAACTTAGAGCTTAATCTTGGATTTTCTCACCCTGTGATTTACCCTATTCCCCCAGACGTGAAGATAGAGGTCAAGGAAAACAAAATATATGTAAGTGGTATAGACAAAGCCAGGGTAGGTCAGGTGTGTGCTCAAATAAGAGCCTTCAAAAAACCCGATGCATATAAGGGTAAAGGTATAAGGTACGAAGGTGAAGTTCTCAGACTAAAGGCAGGAAAGGCTGCTGGAAAGGGTAAGGGTGGTAAAAAGTAAGGAGGTGAAATATGGCAAAGCTAAATAGACATGAGAAAAGGGAAAGGAGACACAAAAGAATAAGGAAGAAGATATCTGGAACTCCTGAAAGACCAAGGTTGTGTGTCTACAGAAGTCTTAATGCCTTCTACGCACAGATTATTGATGATTCTGGAGGACAATCAAGGACTTTAGTCTCCGCTTCCTCTATAGACCGTGAGTATGTTCAACTAACAGGCAAAAGGGGTGGAAAGTCTATACAGGACGTGCAAAAGGTTGCGGAGCTCCTTGTCAAAAGGGCTATGGAGAAGGGTATAAAAAAGGTGGTTTTTGATAGAGGTGGTTTCCTTTACCACGGAAAGATAAAGGCTTTTGCAGATAAATGCAGAGAACTTGGTCTTGAATTCTAAAGGAGGCAAAGATGGGTGGCGTATCTATTGAAAGTTTAATTGACAAGAAAAGAAAAGAGCAGGGTATAGCGGAGCTTGAAGACCAGCTCCAAATAGAAGAGAGACTCATTTATGCAAGGAGGACCACGAGGGTTACAAAGGGTGGAAAGAGGTTCTCCTTTAGTGCCCTGGTGATAGTAGGAGACAGGAGAGGTTTTGTAGGCTTTGGGCTCGGAAAGGCAAGGGAAGTGCCAATAGCAATAGCCAAAGCTATAGAGGATGGGAAAAAGCACATAATAAGAGTGCCAATAGAAAACGGCACTGTCCCACACGACGTGATAGGACATTATGGTCCTACTATGATAAAGGTTATGCCTGCAAGGCGTGGAACGGGTATAGTGGCTGGTGGTGCTGCAAAACCCATCTTTGAATTAGCAGGCTACACAGACGTGCTTACCAAGCTCCAAGGAAGCACAAACCCCAACAATGTGGTAAGGGCAGTCTTTGACGCACTTCTCAAGCTAAGGTCCATAGAAGAAGTGGCAAAAGCAAGGGGCATAGATATAGAAGTGCTAAGAAAGCGATATAACATCTACGCAAGAGACCTGCGTATCCCATAAGGAGGCAAACCATGGCAAAGCTCAGAGTAAAGCTTGTTAGAGGTCTTGCGGGAAAGTCAGAAGCTCAAATAAAGGCGGTAAAAAGCCTTGGGCTAAGGAAGGTGGGTCAAGTGGTTTTGCTTGAGGACAATCCTATGGTAAGAGGCAATATACGTAAAGCAATTCATCTTCTTCAGGTAGAGGAGGTAGAGGAATGAAACTGCACGAGCTTGCACCCAACGAAGGAGCGGTAAGGGAAAGAAAAAGGGTAGGAAGGGGTATAGGCTCTGGACGTGGTAAAACCTGTGGAAGGGGTCATAAGGGTCAGAAGTCAAGGTCTGGAGACAGAAAGCTCCCTTCATGGTTTGAAGGTGGACAAACACCGCTTCACAAAAGGGTGCCAAAAAGAGGTTTCAAACCTGTAAACAGGGTGGAGTATACGGTAGTAAACCTCAAGACCTTAGAGAAATACTTTGATGCAGGTCAAGAGATAACTCCAGAGCTTCTCCTTCAAAAGGGGCTTGTGAAGAAGGGTATGCCAGTAAAAGTGCTCGGAGACGGAGAACTCACCAAGCCACTCAAAGTAAAAGCTCACGCCTTCTCTCAGTCCGCAAGGCAGAAGATAGAAGCAGTTGGTGGAAGCTGTGAGGAGATAAAGTGGTAGAGTATATAAAACAGCTTCTTTCCATTGAGGATTTTAGGAAGAAGTTTCTATACACCTTGTTTATGTTAGCCATATACAGGTTTGGTAGTCATATACCCTTACCTGGCATAGACACCGACGCTCTTCAGGAGTTTTTCAAGAGCTTTGAGGGAACACTTTTCTACCTCTATGACATATTTTCGGGTGGAAATCTAAGTAGGATGACCCTCTTTGCCCTTGGAGTTATGCCTTACATATCTGCCTCCATAATGATGCAACTTCTTACTGTGGCTGTGCCAGAACTCCAAAGGCTCGCAAAGGAGGAGGGAGATTACGGAAGGTATAAGATAAACCAATATACAAGGTATCTGACTCTTTTTGTTGCTTTTGTTCAATCCATAGGTATTGCAATATGGCTTCAAGGTCAAGTTTCACCAAGAGGAACACCTATAGTATTAGATGCGGGTTTCCTCTTTTCCATAACCACAGTAATAGCCCTTGTTTCTTCCACCATGTTTCTTGTATGGGTGGGTGATAGGATAACTGAAAAGGGTATTGGCAACGGCATGTCCTTGCTTATCTTTGCGGGTATAGTGGCAGGCTTTCCCAGTGCAGGCATAAGACTGTGGGATATGCTAAGGAACGGAGATATCTCACCCTTTGCCTTTGTGGGTGCTATACTTTTTATCTTGGCTGTGGTTGTTGCTATCGTATTCATACAAGAGGCAGAAAGAAGGGTGCCAATCCAGTATCCAAGAAGGCAGGTAGGTAGGCAGGAAATTGTTGGCACTTCCAGCTATCTCCCTATAAAGATAAACCCTGCAGGTGTTATACCAATCATCTTTGCCCAGTCTCTTCTTATAATACCTTCAACTATTTTAGGCTTCATACAGCACCCTATTGCGAAAGCTCTACACGACGCCTTTAATCCAACCACACTGCCTTACAACATACTATACGTAGCCTTCATAATCTTTTTCACCTATTTCTACACTGCAGTGCTTATAAACCCTGTGGATGTGGCGGATAATCTAAGAAAGGCAGGTGCCTTTATCCCAGGGGTGAGACCTGGTCAAGATACACAGAGATACCTTGAATACATAATAAACAGGCTCGTCTTTGTAGGTGCCCTTTTCCTCAGTGTGGTGGCGGTTGTGCCCATCTTTGTAAGTCTTTGGCTTAATGTGCCCTTCTATTTTGGAGGAACAACAGCACTTATAGTGGTAGGTGTTGCCCTTGATACCATAAATAAACTTGAAGCACAGCTCCTTCAACAGAAATATACCAAATACAGGAGGAAGGTAAGGTGATAGTGGTCTTTTTAGGACCTCCTGGGTCTGGTAAGGGGACGCAGGCAAAAAAGCTCTCTCAGGAGCTTGGTCTTTTGCACATATCCACAGGAGACCTACTAAGGGAAGCGGTGAAAAACCAAACTCCTTTGGGCTTGAAGGCAAGGGAATACATGGAAAGGGGAGAGCTTGTCCCAGATAGTATTATGATATCCTTAATAGAAGAGGTTATGCCTAAGGAGGGTGGTTTTATACTTGACGGCTTTCCAAGAACTGTGCCACAAGCTCTCGCTCTTGAGGAAATGCTAAAAGCTTACAACAAACAGGTGGATAGGGTCTTCCTTTTTGACATTTCTGAAGAGGTGGTAGTGGAGAGACTCTCTGGAAGGCTTACCTGCTCTCAATGTGGCGCGGTATACCACAAGAAATACAATCCACCAAAGCAAGAAGGTATATGCGACCTGTGTGGTGGAAAGCTTATCCAGAGAGAGGATGACAAGGAAGAAGTCATAAGGAAAAGATATAGGGTATACGTGGAACAGACAAAACCTCTTGTTGAATTTTACCAAGAAAGGAATAAATTAACAAGATTGGACGCAGAGCAGGATATACAGGAAGTAAACAGAAGGCTTTTAGAGGTATTAAAGAATGGCGGTTGAGCTATATTCCTTTAAGGAGATTGAAAGGATAAAGAAGGCGTGCGCTGTAGTAGTTGAGGTCCTGCAGGAAGTTGTAAAAGCGGTAAGACCGGGCATATCTACCTATGAGTTGGAGTTGATAGCGAGAGAGGAAGTAAAGAAGAGGGGTGCAAAGCCTGCCTTTCTCAACTACAAGCCACCCTTTAGCGACGAAAGGTTTCCAGCCTGCCTGTGCGTTTCTGTAAACGAGGCGGTGGTTCATGGCTTACCAAAGAAGGAGCAAATAATAAGAGACGGTGATATCGTGAGCCTGGACTTTGGAGCTTATGTGGAAGGCTATGCAGGTGATTCAGCCATCACCGTAGCGGTAGGAGAAATAAGCAAGGAAAAGGCATTGCTTATGAAGGCAACGAAGGAAGCCCTTGAAGAGGCGGTCAAGGTATGCGTGCCTGGCAATTGGGTCTCAGATATAGTGGAAACTATCTACAAGGTAGCAAGAAAGTATGGTGTATATCCGCTTAAGAACCTCGGAGGTCATGGCATAGGTAGAAAGGTGCACGAAGACCCCTTCATACCAAACCATCCTGAAACTCTAAAAAGGGAAAAAAAGGACTACAAGCTAAGACAGGGTATGGTATTGGCTATTGAGCCCATGTTTTCTCTCGGAACAGAGGAGATATCTCATGATGGCGACCGTTGGACTGTTATAACCGCAGACAGAAGCCCCGCAGCACACTATGAATATGTGGTTGCGGTAACAAAACAAGGACCTATAATATTGACGGAGTTTAAAGATGGCTAAGAAGAAGGGAGAAGAAAAACAAAAGGAAAAGGGTATAGTGCTTGAGGGTGAGGTCATAGAGGCTCTGCCTAATGCCATGTTTAAAGTAAGGTTGGAAACGGGACATGAAGTGCTTGCCCATGTGTCTGGTAAAATGAGGATACACTTTATCAGGATACTACCCGGCGACAAGGTTAAGGTGGAGCTATCCCCCTATGACCTCACAAGAGGAAGAATAATATACAGAGGATGATTTTGTGCTATAATTTTTAGCTTACAAGGAGGTAAGCATGAAGGTAAAGCCCTCTGTTAAACCCATATGCGACAAGTGTAAGGTGATAAGGAGAAAGGGAAGAGTTATGGTAATATGCGAAAACCCAAAGCACAAACAAAGACAGGGTAATTGAGGAGGTAGAAGATGGCAAGGATAGCGGGTGTTGACCTTCCTGATGGAAAAAAGTTAGAGGTTGCCCTTACATACCTTTATGGCATAGGATGGTCAAGGGCAAGGGAGATATGTGAGAAAACCGGTATACCCTGCACCAAAAGGCTTGGAGAGTTAACACCAGAAGAGTTAAATACCATAAGGAAGTTTATAGAGCAAAACTACACCGTGGAAGGTGACCTCAGAAGGGAAGTTCAAATGAACATTAAAAAGCTCATAGACATGGGATGTTATAGAGGTATAAGGCATGCAAAGGGTTTGCCAGTAAGAGGTCAGCAAACAAGGACCAATGCAAGAACCAGAAAGGGTAAAAGAAAAACCGTTGGTGGAACTAAGAAAAAGATAGTAAAGTAAGGAGGTAATTGATGGCGAGAAGGCAACAACCTAAAAAACAAAAAAGAACCGTAACAGAAGGTATAGTTCACATACTTAGCACTTTTAACAACACCATAGTAACCATAACCGATAAGCAGGGCAACGTCCTTGTTTGGGAAAGCGGTGGCACTGTAGGTTTTAAGGGAACGAGGAAGAGCACGCCCTATGCAGCACAGCTTGCAGCACAAAAGGCGGCAAAGAGGGCTATGCAAGAGTATGGACTTCAAGAAGCGGAAGTTAGGATAAAAGGAGCAGGTGCAGGAAGAGAGTCCGCTCTCAGAGCCATATACGCCGCTGGTATAAAGATAAAAGCAATAAGGGATGTGACGCCCATACCTCATAATGGATGCAGACCACCAGCCAAGAGGAGGGTTTAAGGCATGGGTAGGTATATAGGACCTCTGGTAAGGATAGATAGAAGATTTGGGGTGGTTGTATCGGGTAAAAAGAGTGCACCAAAAATCTTAGCCAGAAGAAACTTTCCACCCGGTCAGCACGGAAGGATAAAGGGTAGAAGAAGAAAGCTTACCGAATACGGCATAAGACTTATGGAAAAACAAAAGCTCAAGTTTCTTTATGGAGGTCTAAGAGAGAAGCAGTTCAAAAGATATTTTGACGAGGCATCCCGCTCCAAAGGGAACACAGGACAGGTTCTTCTCCAACTCTTGGAAAGAAGACTTGATAATGTAGTCTATAGGTTAGGTTTTGCCTGCACCAGAAGGCAGGCAAGACAATGGATAGTGCATGGGCACTTTTTAGTAAATGGTAAGAAGGTGGACATACCCTCCTACAGGGTTGAGGTGGGAGACGTAATAGAGGTAAAGCCCTCCTCAAGGGATATACCACAGCTTTTGGAAAACCTACAAAACGTGGACCCAAGAAGCATACCACCTTGGCTTGAATTAGATAAGGAGAACTTCAGAGGGAAAGTGGTAGACCTTCCAAGAGACATTCAGTTGGAAGTTCCTATAAATCTCCAATACGTAATAGAGTTCTATTCAAGAGTTTAAGGAGGTTAAGAGTATGCTTAGAGAGTTTCTTTTTCCTTCTAAGGTCTATTGGGAAGAGAGGACAAAGACATATGGTCGCTTTGTTGTGGAACCATTAGAAAGAGGCTTTGGTATAACCATAGGCAATTCCCTTAGAAGGACCTTGCTCTCTTCCATACAAGGGGTTGCCTTAACTGCGGTAAAGATATACGGTGTTTATCATGAGTTTTCCGCCATAGAAGGTGTTCAAGAGGATACCATTGAAATAATAGCAAACCTCAAAAGGATTAGATTTAAGCTCCACAATTCTGACGTGGAAGTCCTATATCTTAAAAAGAAGGGAGAGGGTGTGGTATACGCAAAGGATATAAGCCTTCCCCCCAACGTAGAGATAGTAAACCCCGAGCAAAAGATACTAACTATAACAAGCCCAGATAAGGAGATAAATATAGAGCTAAGGATTGAAAGGGGCTTTGGATACGTCCCCACTGAGGAAATGGAAGTTCTTGGAGAAACTGGATGGATATTGGTGGATGCGGACTTTTCACCAGTTCGCCAAGTTGCCTTTAGGGTGGAAAAAACAAGGGTAGAAAAAAGGAGTGACTACGACAGACTTATAATGGAAGTTTACACAGATGGCACAAAGACACCTGATGAAGTCATAAAAGAGGCGGTAGGTTTAATAGTGAAAAACTTCACACTGCTTGAGAATATATCCTTTGAAATTCCAGTTGTGGAAGAGCCTGTGGGTGTAACAGAAGAGTTTGTAGAAAAGCTGAGCCTTCCCATAGAAGAGCTTGATATTTCTCAAAGGGCGCTCAATTCCATAAAGAGGATGGGCATATCCACTATAGGAGACCTGGTAAAGCTTACAGAAGAAGACCTAAAGGCTACAAAGAATGTGGGTAGAAAAGCGATAAACGAGATTAAAGAAGCATTAAAACAAATGGGACTTCACTTGGGTATGGACATAGAAAGCAGGAGGTAAAGGAGATGAGGCACAGGGTAAAGAAAAAACACTTTGATAGAACAAAGGAACAAAGGCTTGCACTTTACAGGTCTCTTGCAAGGGCACTCATAATGGAAGAGAGAGTAGAAACTTCCCTCCAAAAGGCTAAGGCGGTAAGACCCTTTGTGGAAAAGCTTATAAGCCTTGGTAAAAGGGGAGATCTATCCGCCAGAAGGCACGCTCTTTCCCTCCTACCTGATAGAAAGGTGATTAAAAGGCTTTTTGAGGAAGTTGCTCCAAGGTTTGAAAACAGGAATGGAGGCTACACAAGGATAATAAAACTGCCTGAAAGAAGAAAAGGTGATGGATGCGAGCTTGCTATCCTTGAGCTTGTAGAATGATAAAGGGATTTTTATCTTTCCTCATAAACTTGCTTATACTGTTGGTTTTTATCCATGCCATAGGTTCGTGGATACCAAAGGTTAGAGAAAGCAAACTTTACGAAATGTTAGACAGTCTCATATCGCCCCTTCTTGAGCCTATAAGAAGAGTTCTTCCACCCATTGGTGGCTTTGACTTTTCTCCTCTTGTTCTTCTCTTTATACTCTATTTCATAAAGCATCTTTTTAGACTTTGAGGCTTGACCAGTATTTGGTTGAAAAGGGCTATGTCTCCAGTAGAGAAAAGGCTCAAGCCATAATAATGGCAGGGCTTGTGTATGTGGATGGCAGACCTATTACAAAACCCGGGACAAGGATAAAAGAAGGACAGACCGTAGAAGTTAAAGAGCCTCCTAAGTATGTATCCAGAGGTGGCTATAAGTTAGAGTGGGCTATTCAGAGATTTGGACTTGATGTAAAAGATGCGGTAGCACTTGATGTTGGCTCTTCTACGGGAGGCTTTACCCAGTGCCTTCTTATGCATGGTGCAAAAAAGGTATACGCAGTGGACGTGGGAAAGGGTCAAATGGACCCAAAGCTAAGGTCAGACCCAAGAGTGGTGCTTTATGAACAAACAGATGCGAGAGAACTTACAGAAAGGCATATACCAGAGCTTGTAGACATAATAGTGATGGACGTTTCCTTCATATCTGCAACAAAGTTGATTCCTCACGTGATAAAATTCTTAAAGGAAGAGGGAGTTTTTCTGGTATTAGTAAAGCCACAGTTTGAAGTTGGTCCTGAGAAGGTAAAGAAAGGAATAGTTAGAGAAGAGGAGGAGAAAAAGAAGGCTGTGCTAAAGGTTGCAAAGTTCCTAACTTCCTTAGGTTTTAATATAGCTGGAATAATAAAGTCAAAGCCAAAAGGTGCGAAAGGTAATGAAGAGTTTTTTCTTCTTTCAGGAAAGCATCTAAAAGCTATAGAAAACTTAGAGGAGGTGGTAGAAGGTGCACTCAAGGAAGTTGTTTGAGGAAAATTGTCTGCAGGGGAAAGTGGGACTATTCCCCTTTACTCCAGAAAACCTCATGAGAGTTGGTCTTGCACTTTGCACTTACCTTAAGGTAAGCAGGAATATTGAAAAACCCAAGATGAAAGTGGATACTTTGAGCTTTGTTACGCTTTCTGTAGCGGTGGGCTTTATGGCGGGTGGTGGTGATGTATATACGCAAGAAAATGGTGATATAATTCTAAAACATACCATCGAAGAAGGAAAGGCGAGACTATGGATAGAGAACCTGCAGGACTATGAGCTTAAAATGGTTGAATCTATACTATTTAGTAGGTATAATATGCCAAGGTCAGAAGGAGAGGAGGTAGGTAATATATGGATACAAAAAAACCCGCTTTAGAACTCTCAGAAGAAACCATTAAAGCTCTTCTAAATTTTGGCACAGAGGTGGATGAGTTTTACAGAAGGTTTAGAGAGCTAAGGCTTCTTGAAGACGACCTATCCTTCCAGTCCGCACTTTTAAATGTGGAACACGCCTTTTTCATGTTGGTGCAAGCAATGAACATTCTCAGAGAGCAGTTAAGACTTCTAAAAGTAGCAGCTCAAAAGAGGGAGGTTTATTAATGGGTGTTTTTTGTATGCTTTTAGACAAAAAGAAGCAATACTTTTCTCTTCTTGCGGACATATTTAATATAACTGGACATAAACTCCTCATAGCCTTTGATGAGGAAAAAGCCCTTGAACTCTTGAAAGTGTCAGAACCTGAGGTAATAATAATGCCAGAAGAAGATATAGATTTCTGGTTCAAGCTACTGGAGCTCGGGAAATATATAATGCCCATTCTGTTTGTAGAAAGCTATGAAGAAGCTGAGAAATTATTAAAATATGGACTAAAGGAAGTTAACTACGAAGTTCTTCCCTTCAATCCAATAGAGCTTTTAACCAAAGTAGTTAGGCTAAGCAAGGACCCACAAGATACCGCATCCTTGTCAAGATTAGGTCCTATGAATTTATTAATTAAACTTTTGCGTAAAGGCATCACTTCAGTGCTCATAATAGAGGGTGAAGGAAAAGCCTGCGGTATATACATATACAAGGGTATCATAGAAGGTTGCAGTTGTAGAATAGAAGATTTGTCTGATTTGTTCTCAAAAGACGTAAAAATCAAACTGGATATCTATCAAAAAGAAAAGGCTGTTATTAACTATAAATACAAAGACAACTGGGAGCTCTTCTCCAGTCTTGTGTATGGTTATACGCCAAAGCCATCTATTTCACAACCCGCTTTAGGGGTAGAAAGGGTTCCTCCAACAAAGCCTGTCCTTGATTTAAGTCAGCCCATAGAAATATCTCATGGGCTTTTCTGGGTAGGTTCTCCTCAGAGGTATGGGCTAATTCAAAGAAACGCATATTTACGTATATACGAAAGGGATAACATAAAAGTCCCAGTGCTTATAAACATAGGCACGGTCCAAGATTATGTTCTTATAAGGTCAAAGCTGGAACAAGTGGTTGGCACTGTAGAAGCGGTAAAGGCGGTGGTGGTGCTCAGCTCTGGTGTGGATGATTGTTCAGGAATTGTAAATTTCTTACAGTCTAACCAAAAGGCTTTTGTGATAACCTCCCTTAGCATTGCTCAACGATTAAGGACTCTTGGTATTCCGCAGGCAAGAATAAGGACTTTTGAAACCTTTCCCAACAAAAGGCTTAGGTTAGCCACAGGAGATGTTCTAAGGTTTCTGTCTTTGCCCTTTCTTCCTGAAAAAGGCAGTTTTGCAGTATTGGAAGAAAGTAAAGGTTTTCTGTTTACCGGTAGCTTCCTGAGTTCTTTTTGCACTTATGAAGAGCTTAATCCCTTAGAGGATGTAGATACAGAAGATGTGCTTGTGTATGCAAACCTTATCATACCTTCGCAAGACCTTCTCAACAGATCTCTGAAGCGTATTAATAGGGAAGAAATAAATACCATACTACCAATGTTTGGAAATCCCATACACTCAAAAGACAGAATAAGAGAGATATTTGATAAATTGGAGAGTGGGATTTTGGCGGTTCCTGAGGTCAGAGATAGCCAAGTGTTTTTGGAAGCTTGCAACGGTCTCTTGACTTTTCTCAGAAACAACTTAGAAGCACAGGAATTTCAAAGCTTACTTGAGGGACTGGGTAGCTTTGTATACATGGAAGACAACAAGATAGTAGAGCCTTTTGTGGACCCAGAGGATATACCCTCTCTTATATTAAGCCTTATGTATGCAAAGGACACAAACCCTGCTGTTATAAAGAAAGCAATAAACTACCTTCATACTGCGGGCATTTCCATTACCATATAAGAGGCTTGCCTATCCTTTCAAATCTCGGGTTTAGCAGAGCAAGAAAAAGTTGTTTAAAGCCAGTAAATATACTTACATCTGTGCTGTCAAGAGGAGGTATATCTCCAGAAAAGTAAACCACAAAAGCCTTCCCCACTATATTTTCCCTTGGCAGAAGTCCCCAATATCTGCTGTCCTCACTGTTGTCTCTGTTGTCTCCCATCACAAAGTAGTATCCTTCAGGTATTTTGGCATAATAGACATCCTTTCTTTGGATAAAAGGGTTTTGGTAAAGGGCTATGTGGTACTTTACTCCATTGGGAAGTGTTTCTTCATAGATAAGCTTTAGATTTCCATCCTCAAAAACCTCTTTCACAAACTTCAAGGGTAATTCTTGACCATTTATAAAGACTCTTTCACCTCTTATCTCAAGGGTATCTCCAGGCATACCTATTATCCTTTTTATGAAGTCTATTCTTGGGTTCTCGGGCCACTTAAAGACCACTATATCTCCTCTTTGAGGTTCAGAAAATCTGTAAACAAGCTTGTTTACAAGTATAAAGTCGCCTACAAGAAGGGTGGGTTTCATAGAACCCGACGGTATGTTGTAAGCCTGAACGAAAAAAGCCCTAATAAAAAGAACCACTATTATAACTACTATAAGCTCTTTGAACCACTTGGGAACTGCCTGCACCCTTTTATTTTACCATAAGTTCAAGTCTTCTGCTCCTTAGTTGTCCGCATGCTCCAAAAACCTCAATACCCTTGCTAAATCTTATAAAGGTGGCTATGTGGTGTTTCCTTAGCACCTCTTGAAAGGCGTATACGCTTTCCATAGATGGTCTTTCAAAGGGGATGGATGGGTCTGGATTGTAAGGGATTAAGTTAACTTTAAATTTCCTCCTATAAGGAGCTATAAGTTTGGCTAAAGCTTCTGCTTGTTTGGGTGAATCGTTTAATCCTTTTATCAGAACATATTCAAGCATTATTCTCCTGTCGGGAGGATAAGGGAATTCTATAAGAGCTTGAAGAATCTCCTTAAGGCTGTTGGTTTTGCTTATGGGCATAAGGGTTTCTCTAAGTTCTTGAGAGGGTGCGTTTATAGAAACCGCAAGGTTTAGCTCTTTCATGAGAGGGTCCTGCGCCATTCTTCTTATCTGAGCGACAAGACCGCTTGTGGATATACTAACCCTCCTTTTGGAGAGGTCTATACCCCATGGGCTTACCATTATCTCTACAGCCTTTCGGACTGCTTCATAGTTTGCCAAGGGTTCACCCATACCCATAAAGACCACGTTCCTTATTTTGTTTGGTGTCTCTTTTTGCACGAGGAGATACTGGTCAATTATCTCGGAGGTTGTCAGGTTTCTCAAAAGCCCATCCTTTGCAGTGGCACAAAACTTGCATCCTACCGCACAACCAACTTGAGAAGATACACAAAGTGTTAAATGGTCTCTTTCAAATATGAGAACCGTCTCTATGAGATGACCATCTTCGGTCCTAAATATATACTTTACCGAGTCTTCCGCAGGCACTTTACCAACGAGTTCAAGGGTATGCACTTTAAAATGCTCGGAAAGCATATTCCTGTGTGCCTTTGAAAGGTTTGTCATATTCTGGAAGTCTGTTTCGAACTTTTTATAAACCCAGTCAAGGACCTGATTTGCCCTATATGGCTCAAGCCCAAGCTCTTTGAAGATGTCCCTTAACTCTGTTAAATTGAAGGACGTAAGCACGCGCATAGTGTATAAATTTATAACCTTGACCGCAACAATTGTATAATAAAAACCTATGAAAAAGGGGGGTTTACTCCTTTGGCTATCGTGTGTCTTACTGAGCTCTTGCACTCCTACTGTAAGGCAAGCGGTGATGCCAAAGGTAGAGCATCAAGTAAGTTTCGTGCAAAGGGGAAGTTTTTACTTTACAGAGGAAGAAGAGAGGTTCATAGAAGAAGAGGCAAAAACCTTTGGCATACCTATACCAGATAGAGAAGAGATAAAGAGGTTTATAGATTACTACCTTAGAAATAGAAGGTCCTTTGAATTAGCCTTGCAAAGAGCAAACTACTATATGCCCATAATAAAACCCATTGTGCAGAAACATGGTCTTCCCGAAGAGCTTGCATTATTGCCTGTTATAGAGAGTGCTTTTAACAACTTTGCAGTTTCAAGGTCCGGTGCAGCAGGGCTCTGGCAGTTTATTCCATCTACCGCAAGAAGATATGGGCTAAGAGTTGACCAGTTTGTGGACGAAAGATTTGACGTGGTCAAGGCTACGGACGCAGCTATGAGGTATCTAAAAGACCTATACAACATGTTTGGAAACTGGGAGCTTGCACTCGCCGCTTATAATTGTGGTGAGGGTTGTGTGGCAAGAAGGACAGGTGGTGTAGATTTTTGGATAACACAGAGGTTCTTGCCAGATGAGACAAGAAACTATGTTCCTGCCTTTTTTGCAGTATTGCTTCTTGCAAGAGACCCCGAGAAATATGGTCTGTCTGTTAGGGTTGAGGGTATAAGTGTGGACAGAAGGCTTGTGGAAAGGGATACATTAGTTGAGGAGATACTCGCAGAAAAAAACTTAAGGGTAAGCACCTTTAGAGACCTAAACCCTCACATAAGAAGTGAAGTGGTTCCTGCAGGGACATATGTATACATACCGAAGGAGCATAATACAAAAGATAGGGTTGAAAGACTTCCAAACGGTGCAAAACTTATAATAAGAGAATGATAGAATGCTTCGTGCTTGCAGGTGGTCTAAGTAGACGATTTGGCGAAGACAAACTTCTCTATCAGATAGGTGGGAAGAGGGTTATAGAGTATACGCTCGAAGCCTTAAGGGGCGTATGCGGAAGGCTGTGTTTAGTGGTAAAGGATAAAGAAAAGTTTTCTTTTTTAAAGGAAGTGGAAGTAGTTAAGGATGTGATTGAAAAACAATTTGCTCTTGCAGGGCTCTATACAGCGTTGGAAAACTTAAAAGGAGATAAGGCTCTCATCGTAGCTGGGGACATGCCACTTATAAAGAAGGAAGTAGTGAGCCTTCTGCTGAGAAGAGCAAATCCTCCCATAACCCTTTTTAATATAAACGGAAAGCTCTATCCTCTTTTTGCAGTTTATTACAAACAGGTCCTGCCAGAGTTAAAGCTATATATAAAAGCGGGTGGTGAAAAAGTGTTGGACTTTGTAAAAAGGTTTCCATATAAGGAGATTGCTGAAGGAGAGGTTTTAGAATACGACCCTACCCTTTTGTCCTTTCTGAACATGAACACAAGGACGGATGCCAATAATATAATAAAAGCTATAGGCTACTCGGATACATAGGAGATGCCTTATATTAGAAAGTATGATGAGAAAAACGCTAAAGGTTGAAGGTATGACCTGTGCACATTGTGTGGAGAGTGTAAAGAGGGCAATATACTCCATCGAAGGTGTCTCCCATGTTGAGGTAAGCCTTGAAGAGGGTAAGGTGCAGGTCCATATGGAAAAGGAAATACCTTTTCATGTCCTTAAGTCCGCAGTGGAAGAGTGGGGCTATAGGGTCGTTGGTGAAGTTTGAGGAGTTTAAAAAGGAAGTGGAAGGGCTTGAACTTTTTAGCAAAGGTTGGAGAGGGTATGTCTATAGAGGTGTATGGAAAGGGCAAAGGGTAGCCATAAAGGTAGCCAAAGACCAAGAAAGAGTTTACGCTATACAAAAAG
The DNA here is from genome assembly GCA_037722135.1 of Aquificaceae bacterium. Classification (NCBI taxonomy): domain Bacteria; kingdom Pseudomonadati; phylum Aquificota; class Aquificia; order Aquificales; family Aquificaceae; genus Pampinifervens; species Candidatus Pampinifervens sericum. Next base: position 12,200 of record JBBKAW010000044.1, on the reverse strand, counting down.
AATGTGAGATATTAAAAAGGCTCTTGGGATATAGAGGTTTTCCACAAGTTCTTTTTTGTGGAAAGGACTTTATAGTATATCCTTTTATTGAAGGTGTTCCTCTTCAAAAGAAAAAGCTTTCTCCTAAGGAAAAGGCAAGGGTTTATCTGAAAGTATTGGAGCTCATTAAGCTTTTGGACTCTCTTGGTATAAACAAGGATGAGTTTCATAGCCTTGACAAGAATGTCCTTTTAGGTGAGGATGGAGAAGTCTATATGCTTGATTTTGAAAGGGGTAGCCAAAAGTCCCAAAAGTTGCATAACCTTACACAGTTCCTCCAACTGCTGGTAAGAGAGGGCTTCCTTGAAAAGGAAAAGGCGATAGATTTAGGAAGAAGATATTCAAAAGGAGAGAAGGTATACGATGAGGTTGTTGAAATTATACGAACTTTTACTTGACCTTTACCACTTTCAAGGATGGTGGCCAGTGGATATTCAATACCATAAAAGTAAAGGCACAGACCCCAGGGATGAGATAATAATTGGTGCGGTGCTTACTCAAAACACAAGCTGGAGGAATGTGGAAAAAGCCTTAGAGAACTTGAAAAGATATGGTGAGCTCTCTCTTGAATTCGTGAGAAAGGTCAATATGGAAAGGTTAAAAGAACTTATTAAACCCTCTGGTTTTTACAATCAGAAATCCATTAGATTAAAAAGGGTAGCTGAGCTTATAGACCCTACAGACAAGGTAAAAACCCTATCAAGGGAAGAACTGCTACGAATAAAGGGCATAGGACCAGAAACAGCGGATACCATACTACTCTATGCAGGTGATAGACTAAGCTTTGTTATAGACAAGTATACTCAGAGATTTATGAAGAGGTTTATGGGGATTGATATGAACTACGAAAAGCTTAAGAAGTTTTTCGAGGAGAACCTACCTAAGGAAATTGAAATTTATAAGGAATTCCATGCGCTCATAGATGAGCATGCAAAGAGGTATTGCAGGAGCACCCCCCTATGTGGGGAGTGTCCTTTGAATAGCTTTTGTATTAGTGCAAACCCATCCTCTTGAGTATTCTGCCTCTCCATATCCAAAGGAGAACTCCCATAACCACAAAATAGGCTATTGTGCCAACACCCATAAGAACCCTCTTGTTTTTCTCCTCTGGAGGAGGCTCAGCCACAGATTTAAGGTAAGCTATTATTTTTGCGGTCTCCTCGGGCATTCCTGCCACAACCGCTGGCATGGAGGTGCCAGGTATGACTTTATCAGGCTCAAGAGTGAAGGCGAAGAGATATTCTTTACCTTTAACTAAATATATGGTGGAGAGGTCTGGTGGCACTTTACCAAAGGATTCTTTCAAAGCCATTAGGTCTTCATAAAATACCGCTTCGTATACATCTCTTGGAAGCACCTTTCCATACTTTTCTTGAAGTGTTTGGAGTTTAGGGTTTGCTTGCACGGAGCTTATATACACTCCATCATACCTGACAGAGTGGCATGCCTGACAGTATAGTTCAAAGAGCTGTTTACCTTCTTTTGCATAGCTCTTCACATCGTCAGCTATCCTTGCATACTGTGCAGGCATTTCATAACGCTTGTGAGGAGCAAAAATGTTGTTTATCCATATTATGTAGAAAAAGAGAACTGTGATAACCGTAAAGAACACAGTCTTTATCATTGCTTTTCACCTCCTTTTGCTTTATACAAACGCCACTCTATGATGGAGATTATTGGTAGAGAGAGGAAGAAAGCAAAAAGACCTCCAGTGAATATAAGACCAAGCAGTGCGTTGGTAGGTGTGGGAGGCATAGTGCCAAGTATGGTAAGAGCCATAGAAGAAATTACAAGCACTATAAACATTATAAAGAAGAGAGGTCTATTCCTTGCACTCCTTAGAGGAGAAAAGTCAAGGAAAGGTAGTATAAGAAGGAAAATAAGGGTAAGGTTAAAGGCTACAAAACCGAGGAACTTGTCTGGTATGGACCTAAATATGGTGTAGTAGGCAAGCAGATACCACTCTGGAGCTATGTGCTCTGGTGTCTTAAATGGGTCTGCAGGGTCGTAGTTGTCTGGTGGCAAGAAGTGGTGCATGTAGAAGAAGACAAAGAAGAAGAACACCGCAAGGTATCCCATCACATACGCACCTTCTTTGAGGGTCATGTAGGGGTGGAAAGGCACTCCTTCTTTTTTCTTGTCTATCTCTCTTCCCTCTGGGTTGGATATGCCCGCAGCACGCACCAAATAGAGGTGAATGCTCACAAGAAGCAGAAGTATAAGTGGCAAAAGCCATATGTGAAGACCAAAGAACCTTCCAAGAGTTATCTGTCCTATTTCATATCCACCTTTCATCCATATGGAAATAGTTTCTCCTATCTTTAGATTACCTATCAGGGGAGCAGAGTCTATGGATGTAGGTATTTCTGCTGTGACCACCATGCCCCAATAGGAGAGCTGTCCCCAAGGCAAGAGATATCCTGTAAGGGCTGTAGTGATTAGAACAAAGTATATGAGCCAACCTACTATCCAGGTTAGCTCTCTTGGCTTTTTGTAGGCGTTGTAGTATATGCCAGTGAATATATGGAGGTATACTATTGCAAGGAAGAAGTTAGCTCCCGCTGCGTGCACGTGCCTTATAAGCCACATGAAGGGAACTTCCTTCATTATGGTATAGTTGGCACTGTCAAAGGCGGTATGGACGTTTGGTTGATAATACATGGTGAGGAATATACCGGAAATAACCTGAATGACAAAAGCAACAAGTGCCATTATACCAAAGGCATAGGGGAATGTAAGGTTCTTGGGGACTCTATAGTCCACCATCTGAGACTGCCATAGCTCAGAAATATGTGCTCTTTCATCAATCCATCTACCAATCCTTCCAAGCATGTTTATACCTCCTTATGTAAGTTCCTTTACAAACCCAGGTTCACCTATTACTAACTTATCACCATCTCTCTTTTGTGGAGGCACGTATAGGGGTCTTGGAGGAGGTCCAGCTACAACATCACCCCACGGAGAATAGAACCCACCATGACAGGGACAATGAAAAACAGGATAGTTAAAGCCTGCTTCACCTTGAGGTTTCCATAGAGGAACACAGCCAAGATGGGTGCAAACTGCTACTACTGCATAGGCATCTTGACCCTGAAGTAGCTTGGCGTTTTTGTCTTCCCTTGTTTTACCTGCCCACTGGAAGTCCTGAGGGAGTTTGACCACAAAGACAGGTTTGCCTTTCCATGAGACAACCCTTACCTGTCCTTCGGGAATTGAAGCCACGTCCACTTCCACCACAGCACCCGCAAGAGAAGCTTCACTTGGTGCAAGGGTTTTAACAAGCGGGTATAGAACCCCAAGGACTCCTACTACTCCTAAACCGCCTATGGCGAGACCTAAAAGGTCCCTTCTTGAGGTCTCCATGACATTACCTCCTGACATAGTGCATAACTTACACTTTTTAATTATATCAGAAATACTTTTTGGTAATGTAGTATGCAAACCTTCCTTGCATTTTTGTTTGACCTGTACAACATTTTGCATATATCTTATAATAATTATTAAGCTACTACCTATAAAACTCAGGAGGTTGTGCTATGAGCAAGCATGTAGTGATAATTGGTGGCGGTATAGGAGGAATAGCCACCGCCTACGACCTGAAAAAGTTGGACAAAAACCTTAAAGTCACGGTCATCTCGGGAAGGCCCTATTTTGGCTTTACGCCCTCTTATCCTCACCTTGCCTTAGGATGGAGAAGGTTTGAAGACATAAGCATCCCGTTGGTAGGTCTGCTTCCAAAGCACGGTATAGACTTCATAAACGAGGATGCAGAGAGCATTGACCCAGAAGCCAACAAGGTAAAGACAAAGGGTGGCAAGACTATAGAATATGACTACCTTGTGATAGCAACGGGTCCCAAACTGGTTTTCGGTGTAGAAGGTCAAGAACAGTATTCTACTTCTGTCTGCACCGCAGAGCATGCTATGGAACTAAACAAAAAACTTGAGGAGTTTTACAGAAACCCTGGACCTGTAGTGGTTGGTGCTATACCCGGTGTTAGCTGTTTTGGTCCCGCTTATGAGTTTGCCTTTATGCTACACCATGAGCTTAAAAAGAGGGGTATAAGACACAAGGTCCCTATAACCTACATAACCTCTGAACCTTATGTGGGACATTTAGGTCTTGGTGGTGTTGGACCTTCCAGAAGGCTTATGGAAGACCTTATGGAAGAAAGGAGCATAAAGTGGGTAGCAAACGTGAAGATAACAAAGGTAGAGCCTGATAAGGTAATATACGAAGACCTTGAAGGCAAGACCTACGAAGCTCCTGCAAAGCTCTCCATGCTCATGCCAAGGTTTATGGGACCAGAGGTAGTTCAGTCTGCAGGGGACAAAGTGGCAAACCCTGCTAACAAGATGGTTATAGTAAACAAATGCTTCCAAAACCCCACCTATAAAAACATCTTCGGAGTTGGAGTTGTTACCGCCATACCTCCAGTAGAGCAAACACCCATACCCACAGGTGCACCAAAAACGGGTATGATGATAGAGCAGATGGCTCTCGCAGTAGCCCATAATATAGTTAACGACATTAGAAACAACCCAGACAGGTATGCACCGGAGCTATCCGCCATATGCGTCGCAGACTTGGGTGGCGACGCCATAGGATTCTTTGCCTCTCCAGTGATTCCCCCAAGGTCAAGGGTTCTTTACAAGAAGGGTGTCATAATGCACTACATAAAGTCCGCTTTTGAAAAATACTTCATGCGAAAGGTAAAACATGGAGATGTAGCACCATGGTTTGAAGAAAAAGGACTCGGGCTTTTCCTAAAGGTTCATCCTATACATCTTTGTGCTGACTGTTCGGGTTCACCAGGTCATCCATGTTAATCCCTGCTTAGGTATACGAGGGAGGTCCCAGCACCTCCCTCCTTTGGGTATCCCTCTCTGTGAAAAACCACAAGAGGTGAAGAGGAAAGGAATTCCTGAACCGCCTTTTTAAGGGTTCCATACCCATGGATGACCTTTACTACCTTTATACCCATGCTGTGAGCCTCTTGAAGGAACAGCTCAAGTTTTGTAAGGGCTTCCTGAACACTAAAGCCTATAAGGTTTATCTCCGACGGTAAACTCTTTCTTATCTCATAGACCTTCTTAGGTTGTTCCTCTTCGGGTGGTTGCTCTATTCTTTTAAGCTCCGAAAGCCTCACCCAAGCCTTTACATTCCCAGATACGACGCACGCTCTATCATCCTTTATCTCAAGCACCTTACCCTTTGACCCAAACATATCCACCCAATCACCAACCTTTATAGCCTCTTCTTGTTCTTTTATGTAAACGCTCTCTATCTTCTCTCTAAAGAGTTCTCTTAGTTTCTGCCTATCCTTAAGGCTTCTCATATGCTTTTCTGCTTCAAGGAGAAACTCTTCAAAACGTTTTTTCACCTCCTCCACCGCTTTTCTTATTTCCTCCCTTTTTCTGTTTTCAAGCTCTTTTAGCATAGCTTCTTGCTCTATAGCTAATTTTTCAAGTCTTTCCTTTTCCTCCTGCAGTTTTCCTAACTTCTCATGATACTCCTTTATGTAGCCTTCAAGGATTTCTCTTGCGGTGAAATATTCCTCAAAACCAACAGGTAAAAACCTTTTCGCCTTTTCTATAAGTTCCTGCGGTAAACCACATCTTTGTGCTACAAAAAGAGCCATACTTTCACCTACCGCATCGTAGACTATTTTGTAAAGGGGTTTAAGGCTTTCTTTATCAAAGAGAGTAGTAGCTGGTGTGTAGTAGCTGGAGTTTAGAGCATAAACCTTTATAGGTGTGTGATGGGTATTAACGAGCACAAAGGAGTTCTTTTCTTTGAGGTATTCAAGAATAGCAATTCCGAGGGCTGAGCCTTCCACCGGATCTGTTCCTGCACCAAGTTCATCAAGGAGCACAAGACTTTTACTATTTACGTATGGTAAAAACTCGGCTATGTTTGTAATATGAGAGGAAAAGGTAGAAAGACTCTGCTCTATGCTTTGTTCATCTCCTATATCTACGAAGATATTCTCAAAAACTGGTAGTGTGCCTTCCTGCACAGGTATAGGTATAGCGGATTGGAAAAGAAGACAGCAAAGTCCGAGGGTTTTGAGAGCTACGGTTTTACCACCCGTATTAGGTCCTGTTAACACAAGACCTTTCTTTTCTTTTATTACTATATCAATAGGAACCACCTCTTCCTTTAGAAACACCAATAGAGGATGTTTCACTCCAAGAAGCTCTATGTGGTCTCCTATCTTCGGAAACTTACCTCCATAGGACTCAGAAAACTCCGCTAACGCCTTTAGATAGTCTACCTTCACTAAGGTCTTGAAGGCTTCCATGAGTCTTTGTGCCTGTTCACCTATCATGGAAGATAATTTCCTAAGTATCCTTTTTACCTCTTCCTCTTCCTCCTCTCGCAAAGTTATGAGTCTATTGTTAAGGTCTATAACGCTTTGAGGTTCTACATAGGTTGTATAGCCAGAGGAAGAAGTCCCATGAACCACACCTATAATCCTTTTGACCTCTGTAGTCCTTACTGGTAGGACATACCTGCCGTTTTTATAAGCCACGAACTTATCAGAAAATATCCTGTCCGCATCAGGTCTTGAAAGAACCGCCTCTAACCTTTTTAACACTTCCTTCTCCGTATCCCTTATCTTTTGTCTTATTTCTCTGAGGTCTTCACTGGCAAAATCCTTTACAAAGCCCCTCGGGTCTATGGTAGATTCAATAAGGGTTTCAAGGCTATTAAAGAGATGTAAGCCTTTTACGAGGGGGACAAGAGTCTTGTAGTTTTGCACCACTTCACCAAGAGAGCGCCTGACTTCCTTAATAAGTTTTATGACCTTTAAAAGGGAGAGGGCTTCTTCTACACTAAGGGCGTAATCTTTTATGGTAGTTTTCTTTATAAGGTCTTCCACATCTTCAAAAGGGTATATTAAAAGCCTGTGTGAAATTTTAAGGAAGTCTTCCAGGAGGTTAATCTCTTCCCTAAGGAGCGTTGCGTCTTTGATGGGTCTTATTTGGTCAATGTAGCGTTCTGTCGCCTTTGAACGAGCGTGTGTTTTTATCCTTTCCAAAACCTGAAAAAACTCAAGCCTTATAAGGTCTCTATCTCTCATCAGTAAAATATTTTAGTAGCTTTCCTATTGCCAAAACTCAAGTCTGAAGCCTATAGCCCTGTTGCCCTCTCCTTTGCCTTATGGCTTAGAGATAGCAGTTATGATTTCTATCATCTTGCAAAAAATTTGCATGTAGTTATAATATTCAATAACAAAACTGAAAAGGAGGTAAGACATGGAAGCTTTGAAGGTAGGACAGAAGGTTCCGAACTTTGAGATGGAGGTTTACGACCCCAAAACCCACAGCTTTGGAAAGGTTTCTTTAGAAGACCTTCTCAAAGAAAGGAAATGGGTAGTGCTATTTTTCTATCCTGCGGACTTTACCTTTGTATGTCCCACAGAGCTTGCGGACCTCGCAGATTACTATGAGGAACTCCAAAGAATGGGTGTGGAGGTAATATCTGTTTCCACAGATACAAAGTATACACACCTCGCTTGGCAAAAGACGGAAAAACTCCTTGAGAAGGTGAAATACCTTATGGGTGCGGACCCTACAGGGAAGGTTTCAAGGCTTTTTGGAGTTTATGATGAGAACACGGGGCTTGCTCTAAGGGGGACTTTCATAATAAACCCAGATGGTATTCTCGTCGGCTCTGAAGTAAACTTCTATAACGTGGGAAGAAATGCGGAAGAACTTGTAAGAAAGATGAAGGCAAACGCCTACCTTATGAGTCATCCAGATGAAGCATGCCCAGCAAAGTGGAAAGAAGGAGATAAAACTCTCAAGCCTTCTCAAGAGCTCGTAGGAAGAGTTTATGAAGCTTTTCAAACTTGAGAGCTCCCCCCTGCAGGGGGATATATTTTAAATTTAGGAGGATAAAAAATGGAGCTAACTTTGGACTTTAGCACGGATAAGATTTATGATGTTGTTATAATAGGTGCTGGTCCTGCAGGTTCGTCCGCAGCCATTTATACCGCAAGGGCAGGGCTTTCCACACTGGTTCTATATAGGGCTGAAGCGGATGGAGCACTTGGAGTAACCCAGCAAATAGAGAACTATCCAGGCATAAGGGGACCCATATCCGGTTATGAACTTTTAAAGCTCATACGCGAGCATGCTAAAGCCTTTGGTGCTGAATTTGTAAGAGGCAAGGTGATAGCCACAGACCTTCTTGGTGAAATAAAAAAGGTCTACACCATAGATGGAAGAGAGTTTAGGGGCAGAGCGGTAATAATAGCTTCTGGTGCCATGGAAAGAACAAACAAGTATAAGGGTGAAGAAGAGTTTCTTGGCAGGGGTGTGTCCTACTGTGGAGTCTGCGACGCTGCCTTTTTCAAAGGTAAACCAGTAGCGGTCATAGGGGATGATGACTACGCTCTTGAGGAGACCGAGTTTATAGCTCGCTTTGCAAGTAAGATATATTTGGTTGTGCCCTCAAGCAGGATAAAAGCACCACGAGAGATAGTTTCCGAAATACAATTCAACCCAAAGGTAGAAATCCTTTTGCATCACAGAGTCTTGGAGATAGTGGGCACTTCTCTTGTGGAAGGACTTTGGGTTCAAAACATAGACACTAAGGAGAAAAAACTATTACAGGTAGACGGTGTTTTTATCTTTCTTGGTGGCAACAAGCCTTCTGTAGACTTTTTGATGAACCAGGTGGAGATGACAGGAGACCAATGTATAGTAGTTAACGAAGAGATGATGACCTCGGTCCCAGGTGTTTTTGCCGCAGGAGATGTGCTCTGCAACAATATAAAGCAGGCGGTTATAGCCGCAGCAGATGGAGTAAAGGCTGCACTTGCGGTGGATAAATACCTTAACAAAAAGACAAAAATTACCGCCCAGTGGTAAAGCTGTTTTATACTATTTTAGCCTATGATAAGCACACAGGATATAAGAGAAAGAATATTATCTTATCTTGAGCCAGAGGTAAGAGAAGTATATGATATAGGGTCATACATCATATCCTCGGGTGGAAAGGGCGTAAGACCTCTTCTTACCATCATGGTATGTGAAGCTTTGGGTGGTGATGTGGAAAGGGTTATTCCTCTGGCAGTAGGCATTGAATATGTGCATGTAGCTTCCTTGCTTCATGACGATGTGGTGGATGGCGCACAGACAAGAAGAGGCAAAAGGAGTGCAAACCTTGTCTTTGGCAATCAAGCATGCGTATTAACAGGTGATTACATGTATGCAAAGGCACTTTCTCTATACGCACAGTATGGAAATCTTGAAAGCATACAGGTCCTTAGTGATGCGGTGATGAAAATGTCTCAGGGACAGCTTCTTGAACTTGGAAGCCTTGGGAAGATTATTGACCAAGAGACCTACTTTAGAATAATAGACTATAAAACAGGTGCACTCTTTGGAGCTTGTATGGCAGTTGGAGCTCTTATGGCTGGAAGAAAAGACTACTGGGATTTTTATCAAATAGGTATTCTTGCTGGTAGGGCATTTCAACTCATTGATGATGCTCTGGATTATGAGGGCATTGAAGAGAAAATAGGTAAGCCTGTGGGCTCCGACCTTGCGGAAGGAAAATGCACCTACCCTCTCCTTAGCGTGCTTGATAAACTGAATGAAGAAGAAAAACAGCTCTTTTACAAAAGGGAGCATAAAAAACTCAGAGATATTGTTTTGAAACTCGGTGGAGTGAAAAAGACGAAAGAAAGGGCAGAGGTTGAACTTGAAAAGGTCTTAAAGTTTGTAAAGGGCTGGGATAGCGTTGGTAGTATAGAAAACTTCATAAAGAAGTTGGTATACAGAGAAAGTTAAGCTGTGTATGTTTCTCCAGGTCTTTTTACTGTTATTCTTAGAGAGAAATCTTTCCAGGTTATAGTTAGTATCTACATCTCTCTTGTGCATTTTCTGATGCGGAGGCTATTAAAATTTTTCAGTCAGGTGATATAGCTATCTTACTTCTGTGATGCTAAATTATAGGATATGAAAGCGCTTACTGGTTTTTGTATGAAAACTTCTCTTAAGCCTGCAGGAGACCAACCAAAGGCTATAAAAGAACTTCTTGAAAACTTGGAGTCTGGAGTAAAGGAGCAGGTGCTTTTGGGTGCCACCGGCACAGGCAAAACCTTTACTATAGCCAATGTAATAGAGAAGTATAACAAGCCTACCCTTATAATAGCTCATAACAAGATACTCGCTGCACAGCTATACAGGGAGCTAAAGGAGCTCTTTCCAGAAAACGCAGTAGAATACTTCATTTCCTATTACGACTACTATCAGCCAGAGGCATACATACCAGAAAAAGACCTCTACATAGAAAAGGATGCGAGCATAAATGAGATTCTTGAGAGATACAGGCATTCCGCCACCGTATCGGTTCTTGAAAGACGGGATGTTATAGTGGTTGCCTCTGTCTCTTGCATATACGGTCTTGGCTCACCGGAGGCTTACTATTCCTTGAGGATATCTCTTGAGGTGGGGCAGAGGTATAGCCTAAGTAAACTCACAAGGAAGCTGGTAGAGATAGGCTACGAAAGGAGCGACTATGCCATAAGGAGGGCAACCTTCGCTGTAAAAGGCAACGCCCTTGAGGTTGTCCCTTCAGATATGGAAGACCAGCTTATAAGGATTGAGTTTTGGGATGACGAAATAGACTCCATTAGCTTAATGGATGCCTTAAACAGACATAAGATAAAAGACCTTAAAAAGGTTGTTCTCTTTCCCGCAAGCCACTATGTGGCACCAAGGGATACCATAGAGGAAGCCCTAAGAGAGATTGAGAAGGACCTAAAGGAAAGGGTTGAGTGGTTTAAGGCTAATGGAAAACTTGTGGAAGCTCAAAGGCTCTATCAAAGAACCATGCACGATATAGAGATGATAAGGGAACTTGGACATTGTAAGGGAATAGAAAACTATTCCAGATACTTTGATGGTAGAAAACCGGGAGAGCCACCCTTTACCCTTCTTGACTATTTTCCTGAGGATTTTCTGCTTATAGTGGATGAATCCCACGTGACTATTCCTCAAATAAGGGCTATGTATAACGGAGACCGTTCAAGAAAGGAAAAACTTGTAGAATACGGCTGGAGACTTCCTTCCGCTCTTGACAATAGACCTCTTAAGTTTGAGGAGTTCCTGCAAAAGCTCAACCAAGTTATATACATGTCCGCAACCCCTGGAGATTGGGAGGTCCAAAGGAGTAAAGGTATAATAGTGGAGCAGATTGTCCGACCTACTGGGCTTCTTGACCCTGTGGTGGAAGTGCGTCCCACAAGAAACCAGCTTGAAGACTTAATAAGGGAAATTCAAGAAAGGAGAAAGAGAAGTGAAAGGGCTTTGGTTTTGACTACTACCAAAAGGCTTGCGGAGGAGGTCTCCGAGTATCTAAACGAAAGAGGCATAAGGGCAAAATACCTGCACTCAGACCTTGACGCCATAGAAAGGGCAAAGGTGGTAAAGGAGCTAAGAGAAGGCACTGTTGAGGTTATAGTGGGTGTTAACCTACTAAGGGAGGGGCTTGACCTGCCAGAGGTTTCCCTTGTTGCCATACTTGAGGCGGACAAGGAAGGCTTTCTCAGAAGCTATACCTCCCTAATCCAAATCATAGGACGCGCTGCGAGAAACATCAACGGCAAAGCTATCCTTTATGCGGACAGGATTACAGAGTCTATGAGAAGGGCAATAGAAGAGACAAACAGAAGAAGACAGCTTCAAGAGAAATACAACCAAGAGCATGGCATAACTCCAAAGAGTATAGTAAAGCCTATAAAGGAGCTTTTGGCTATAGAGGAGCTGGACTATGTAAAGCTCCCCCTAAAGCTACCCAAGGGCATATCCTCAGAGGAAGACCTAATAGAAAGGATAAGCAAGTTGGAAAAGGAGATGTGGGAATGTGCCAAAAGGTGGGAGTTTGAAAAGGCTGCAAAGCTAAGAGACGAGATAAAACAGCTCAGAGAACTTCTAAAGCTAATATAATCTTTCTCATGGGACATAAATTTGACCCCTCAAAACTGCAAAAACTTGACGACCCCAGCAGGCTTGAGCTCTTTGACCCCCAGAAGGTCCTAAGGGAGTTTGGGTTAAGAAAAGGTATGAAGGTGCTTGATGTGGGCACTGGTGCAGGCTTTTACCTGCCATACCTTTCAGAGGCGGTAGGCTCAGAGGGTAAGG
>JBBKAW010000043.1 GCA_037722135.1 Aquificaceae bacterium | reverse complement strand
TTACTAAAACCTCTGGGCTAAAGCTGTCTATGAGTTCTTTTATAAGGTCCTCAAGCTTTTCTGTATTTTCTTTCTGGGTCATGTATGATATTATAACTAAAGGCTTAGCAGATTACAGTCTGTTTTCAATCGCAAGTATATAAACTGGTTCATGACCCTCTGTGAAAGCTTTTACTTGAGGGTTTGGATAATCTTCTCTTAATTCCTCAAGCTGTTTTTGTATGTTTTGTATGTCCTTATTCAAAGACAGGTTTCGTATCCTGTTTATCACATATCTTGGCACAGTTCCATAATTTTCCATATTTTCCAAAAGGGCTTGCAGGTATTCTTTTAAGTCTTCACTTAATTTAAGTTCTTTATCTTTAAGTATAGTCTTTAGCATACTTCTTGCTTCCGTATGGCTTCTTCGCAAATTTCTTATTTCTTTCACTCTCACTGCGGTGTAATTCAAAAGCTCATTGTAGTTTTTCCAAAAGCTCTCAGAGAGCTCAAGAGGTCTATCTTGATAACTTGCCTTAATATGCTCGTATACATCCTCAAAACTAACTATCTTTGGTTTTCCTTCTGGCTCTTTGTAGCCAACAAATAGGTCTGTGCCTTTCTTTATTAGCACTATAAGGTTTTCTTGGCTGTGCCTTTTTGCAGTCTTTACTCTGTATGGAAACTCTTCCACAGCCTTTAAAACCTCTGGGTGCTTTTCCTTTATTTCCTCAAATTCCTTTCTTACCTTTGAGAAAAAGCTCTCCTGCTCTGCTTCCGTGTAGGTGGTAAGTCTCCTGTATAGCTCAGAGGGTTGTGGCTCTTCATCTGGTGAAAATATCTTTGCATCCTCTCCCAAAACCTTGTGAATCATAAACATCTTGTTCTGGGCTATTTCCCTTGAACGTACTATATCCGCTCCCCTTTCTGTAGGGAAGAAGTTTACAATGTAAAGCTCATCGTAAACCTTTTTACCAATACGGTTAATCCTTCCAACCCTCTGGATAACTCTTACAGGGTTCCAGGGAATATCGTAGTTTATAACCACTCCTGCGCGGTTTAGGTTAAAGCCTTCTGAAAGCTTGTCAGTGGCAAGCAAAATGTCATACTCATCTTCCTGCTCTTTTGCACTGGCATCAAAGTTTTTGTATATGGACTCTATGGTTTGTTTTGAAAGGTTTCCATGGGCACAAAGAACCTTATCACCAAAAGCTTCTTTAAGTATTTTACATAAATATCTGGCAGTATCCACATACTCTGTAAAAACTACCACCTTTCTGTCTTTTAAAAACTCCTTTATTGTTTCTATGAGCTTTTTTGCTTTTGGGTCTTCCCTTTCCAAACCTATTTTTTCAAACTTCTCCAAAAGCTCCCTAAAAAGCCTTATGTCCCTCTGTATATCTTCAATAAACTTTTTACCAAGCTCTTCTATCTTGTAAACTTCATGATACTTTGACTTCTTGCCTTGTTTGTATACTTCCTCTAATTCTTTTAGCTTTTGCTCTACCGTTTCATCGTCCTCCACAGAAAGTATCTCTTCTATGATGTCTCTGTCAAGCACAAAGCTTTTTGTTCTTTCTATGAAATCCAAAGCGTTTTCGTGAATTTCTAAGAACCTTTTGAGGCTATTTTTAAAGGCTCCAAAACTGCTTTCAAACCTCTTTACCAGTAGTCTTCTCATGAAGCTATAAAGGTTTTTCTGATAGATGTAAGTAAAATCTTCATTTTCTTCCTCTTTTCTTTTGTATCTCTCTGGAAAGTATATGGCTCCTGTAAACCTTCCACCCTCTGAGAGGTCGGTAAAGGCATTTATGACCTCGTCGTAAAAGTCTAACTGCTCCGGTGTTAACTCAAAAAACTTCTCAATAGGGTCTTTTACTTCAGGAAGGTCTATTTTGTCTGGATAATACCGTAGGTCAAGCCTGTTTCTTCTTATAACTACTGGCTCAATAATACTTCTTATCTGCCTTGCCAAACTCTTTGCGGTTTCTTTTACCTTGTTTATGTCTATCTTATCTTCTTTGAAAAGTTCCTTATAATACTTTCGGGCACGCTCTCTGTTGCTCTTGTTTGAGGAGTTCCAATAGGTTTTTATGTAGGATAGTTTCCTGAAACTCCCTTCAAACTCTTCAAACTTGCGTTCAAGGTCTTCATCAAAGACTATGGTGGATTTTTTGGGAATGGTAAAGAGTTTTAGCATGGCAAATATATCCGAAGGTCTGTTGTTAAAGGGAGTTGCACTCAAAAGTAAAACTTTTTTACCACTGCATATCTGTTGCAGATAGGTGTAGCTTTTGGTGTTTTCGTTTCTAAACCTGTGGGCTTCGTCCACTATAACAGTTTGGACATCTTGGTGTTTCTCCACATATTCTAAGGCTTCCCTTAACTTTCCCACAGAAAAGACTCTCCAGTCATGCAGTCCAAAGTCCGCCAAGTATTTTTTCCATCCATAGTTTTCTCCTTCGTCTCCTATGAGGTGTGGTGGTGCAATAACAATTCCTCTTGTGCCAAGTCTTTTGGCTACCGCAACCGCTATAACAGACTTTCCAAGCCCTACAACATCCGCCAAAATAACACCATTATGGGTGTTTACTATTCTAACCGCCTGTGCAATCGCTTCCACTTGATAGCTATAGGCTTTATATCCTGCCTCTTCCAATAGAGTCTTTATGGTGTTTTTTGAACTTTCTGAGGTATCTGTGTAGCTTTCCATGTAGGTTTTAAGTGCATATACATAGGCTTCAAAGGGGCTTATATCCCTTAGGAAGGTTTTTGTTCTAATATGGTCTAATATCTTGTTTACATCAAGGGATACCGCTTCTTTCCATAGTTTATCAAAGTATGCTTTAGCTTCTTCAAAGCCATAGTCCCTTATTTCCACATTAAACTCTTCTTGATAGCTAAGCCCTGCGCTGGTTAGATTGCTACTGCCTGTTATAAAAAGGTGTGGTATTGCTTGCCCCTCTTCCAAGATAAAAAGGTAAAGCTTTGCATGATTAGGTTTCTTTGTCTTTCTCAAAAGAAGTTTATTTTCCCGTAGAAGTTTTATAAAAAACTTCGCTTGCTCGTAGGTTTCTTTTCTGTCCATATCACCGGAGGTAAAAGCCTTGTCCAAAGAGAGGAAAAATTGATTTCTTGGGTCTGAAGTCTCAAGAGCATATTCATAAAGTTTGTTTATCCTCTGGTCCACATCAAGCCCAACGAGAATCTTTATATGTCCTTCTCTTAGCTTTCCCTTTTCGTCCATATCTTTGAGAACCTCATACAAGAAGGGTGCGGAGGAAAAGTAGAAAAAGCCCACAAGGATGTTTATTTCTACACTTTTTGGGATTATATACCTTAGCCTCTGCTCAAGGGTTTTCTGGTCGCTGTTTGTTATAAAGGGCATGGCTCTGTTAGTTAAGTATAATATAACCTCATGCGAAACTACGCAGAAACCTTAAACCTTCCAAAGACGGACTTTCCAATGAAGGCAAACCTGCCAGAGAGAGAACCTCAAATACTTCAGAAGTGGCAAGGGCTATACAGAAAGCTCTGGGAGAGAAACAAGGACAAACCCCTTTTTGTGCTACATGATGGACCACCTTATGCTAACGGGCATATTCATATAGGGCATGCTCTCAACAAAATCCTTAAAGACCTTATTGTCAAATATAGGCTTTTGACAGGGTATCGTGTGGACTTCGTGCCTGGTTGGGATTGTCATGGACTGCCTATAGAACAGCAGGTGGAAAAGGAACTAAAGGAGAAAAAGCTCTCCAAGGAAGAGCTTGGTAAGGTGGAGTTTAGAAGACTTTGTAGAGCCTATGCGGAGAGGTTTATAAAGGTTCAAAAGGAAGAGTTTATAAGGCTTGGTGTCCTTGCGGACTGGGAGAATCCTTACATAACCATGGACCCTGCCTATCAGGCACAAGAAGTAAGGGAATTAGGAAGGGTCTTCAGTAGGGGCTTGGTCATAAAGAGCAAAAAACCCGTCTATTGGTGCATATATGACAAAACCGCAGAGGCGGAGGCGGAAGTAGAATACTACGAGAAGGAAGACCCAAGCATATATGTGAAGTTTCCACTAAGGGACCAGCCACAAACATACCTGCTTATATGGACTACCACTCCTTGGACTTTGCCTGCCAACCTTGGCGTTATGGTGGGAGAGGACTACGAGTATGTCTTTTTCAAGTCTGGAGAAGAGACCTACATATTGGCAAAGGAGTTATTAGAAAGTGTCAAGTCCCTTACGGGCATAAATGGAGAGGTTATAAGGCAGGTAAGAGGGTCTGAGCTTGTGGGTCTTGAGTATTTTGCACCCTATGGGGGCAGGGTAAACAGGGTATATCCCTCGGAGTTTGTGGAGCTATCTACAGGAACAGGTCTTGTGCATATGGCACCGGGTCATGGTAGGGAAGACTATTTGGTGGGTCTTAGGTATGGGCTTGAGCCTTTTGCACCTGTGGATGACGAGGGTAGGTTTACCCAAGAAGCACCAGAGTTTATAAGGGGCAAGAGGGTCTTTGAGGCAAATCCTCTCATAATAGAAGACCTGAGGGCAAGGGGTTTACTACTTTGGGAGGGCAAGATAAGGCACTCCTATCCTCACTGTTGGAGATGCAAAAACCCTGTCATATTTAGGGCAACGCCTCAATGGTTTATAAGCATGTCGGGTCAGGTTGATGGTAAGAGTTTTAGAGAAAAGTGCCTTGAGGAGATAGAAAAAGTTCAATGGATTCCACCCTACGGTAAAAACCGCATAGGGTCTATGGTAGAAAACAGACCAGACTGGTGTATATCTCGTCAAAGGTTCTGGGGTGTGCCTATAACGGTCTTTTATTGTAAAAACTGCGGGCATGTGGTCTCTGACTTAGAGGTCTTTGAAAGGATAGCCAAGATGATAGAGACTTCTCCGGAGGGAGCTGACCTTTGGTTTGAGAAGTCTCCAGAAGAGCTCCTGCCAGAGGGCTATACCTGTCCTTCCTGTGGCTCAAGGGAGTTTATAAAGGAAGAGGATATTCTGGATGTGTGGTTTGACTCTGGCTCTTCTCACGCACAGGTTTTGAGAAAGAGGGGTGTGCAAAAAGCGGACCTCTACCTTGAGGGTTCGGACCAGCATAGGGGATGGTTTCAGGCATCTTTGCTTGAGTCTGTTGCCAGCTACGGAGAAGCACCCTACAAGGCGGTCCTTACCCATGGCTTTACGGTGGATGAAAAGGGCAGAAAAATGTCCAAGTCCTTAGGAAACGTGGTCTCACCTCAAGAGGTCATAAAGCAATACGGTGCGGACGTGCTTAGGCTTTGGGTGGTATCCGAGGACTACACGGAGGATGTAAGGCTCGGAAAGGGCATAATCCAAAGGCTTGTTGAAGACTACAAGAAGATAAGAAACACTATAAGGTTCTTGCTTGGAAACCTCTACGACTTTGAAGTCTCAAAGGCAGTGCCCTATGGAGAGCTTCACCACTTTGACCGTTGGATGCTTTCATACTTGCAGAAACTTCTCCAAGAGGTTCATAAACATTACCAAGAATATGCTTTTCATAGGGTCTATCACTTAATAAGAAACTTCTGCTCTGTGGAGCTTTCAAGCCTGTATCTTGATGTTTTAAAGGATAGGCTCTACGTTTATGCTCCAAACAGCTGGGAAAGAAGGTCTGCTCAAACAGTCCTTTATGCCTTGGCGGAAGCTCTTATTACCTCAATCGCACCCTTTCTTAGCTTCACCGCAGAGGAAGCTTGGGAACACCTAAGGAAGATAAATCCAGAGCTTCCAGAAAGTGTCTTTATGCACCACATGCCTCAAGGAAAAGAAGAGCTCATTGATGAAAAACTCCTCAAGGACTACGAGTATCTAATAAGGCTAAGAGAGGATGTGATGAAGGCAATAGAAATTGCAAGAAGAGATAAGGCGGTAAACCACCCATACGAAGCTCAAGTTTTTCTGTGGGGAGAAGGTTTGGAAGTTGCGAGAGAATATGAAGACTACCTTAAGTATTTCTTTACTGTGAGCAGGGTCAAGTTTTCAGAGGGTGGTAGGTATGTTATAGAGGGTGAGGAGGTAAAGGGTATAAGAGTGGGTGTGTCTCCTGCGGAAGGTAAGAAATGTCCAAGATGCTGGCTATACTATCCAGAGGAAGAGTTTGAGGGAGAAGTATGCAAAAGATGTGCAGGTGTGCTACAGGAGATATAGATTTAATAGATTGCAAGGAAGTGTCATGGTTAGGCTTTTATTTCTTTTAACTGTGCTTTTGTCCTTTGGCTTTGCCAAAGAGGTCTCTTTTACTCAAGAAGACAGGGAAAGGCTCAGAAGCATGGAGATAAGAATAGAAAAACTTGATACAAAGGTAGACATGGGCTTTGAGCAGATGGAGAAGCAAATAGACAGGCTTACTCAGATAATGATAGCCAT
>JBBKAW010000042.1:37026-42560 GCA_037722135.1 Aquificaceae bacterium | reverse complement strand
TCTTGGTGACTAGTCTCCGAAAATATTGAACATTTATACCTAATAATGGTAATTTGTTTCTTGAATTGTTTCACACACAACGATAGCTCTGCCCTTATGCTAACTCCCATAATCTACTCCAAGATAAAATACCTCAACCTACCCAAAAGGCACATTATTCCTTACATTATGGGAGCTGGCTTTATATCAGACACTGCAAGCCTGCCCTTGGTGATATCTAACCTAACAAACATAATAACCGCCCAATACTTTGGCATAGACTTTTGGAGATACGCCCTTTATATGTTTTTCCCTAACCTTGTGTCTGTGCTTTTGAGCTTGCTTGTGCTTTATGACTTCTACCGCAAAGACCTTATAAGGAGCTATGACCCAGAGGTGCTTTTGAGCTCTCCAGCCCACTACGCAATAAGGGACAGGCTTGTTTTTAAGGTTGGCTTCCTGCTAATAGCCCTGCTTGGCTCTACTTTTCTATTGCTTGAGCTTTTGAACCTTAAAATTCCTGTCTCTTTTGTGCTTGGCTTGTGTGCCTTTTTGCTGGCTCTTGCCACTTTGAAAAATAGGGTAGTTAACCTAAAAGAGGTTTTCCTTTTTGCACCATGGAACATTGTCTTTTTCTCCATTGGTATGTATATGCGGTGGTTTATTCTCTAAAAAGAGCAGGATATACAGACAGCCTTACAGGGCTTATCCATAAGTTTCTAAGCTACGGAGAGCTCACCGCCATAATGGGTGTGGGTATAACCTCCGCACTTCTTTCCGCCTTGATGAATAACTTACCAACGGTAATGACAGTAAACATATCAATAGGCGAGGCTGGGCTTGAGCCAAAAATGGCTGAGTTTCTCGCCCTTGCAAACCTTGTGGGAACAAACATAGGACCCAAGCTCACACCCATTGGCTCTTTGGCAACCCTCCTGTGGCTACATGTTTTGGATAAAAAAGGCATACGCATAGGCTGGTGGTATTACACTAAGGTAGGCTTTGTCCTAACCTTCCCCGTGCTTGTGGGAACACTGTTTGCCTTGTGGGTGTGTTTGAGATATTTTCTATAGATGGTTATAAAAATCAAGCCTTTTTTAGTCTATGAGGGAGAGAGCCACAAGGACCCTCTCCGAAAATTTATAAAAAGACTTTTAAACCTTTAGCAAAATACTTCGCAATTGGTCCGCCTCGGACTGACCAACCAAACCTCGTTCATGCACCTGCTTATCAACCCTTGCAGGCTCAAGAGTGGCAATGATGTAGTCCATTGCCTTGTAAGCCTTCGTGGGGTCTCCGCAGGTATAGACGTCAACGGTAGCAAGACCATGCTCTGGCCATGTGTGAATGGAAATGTGGGATTCCGCCAAAAGCACCACACCAGTGGCACCGTGGGGCTGGAACTGGTAGTAGTGGGAAGATATCTTGGTGAGGTCTGCTACCTTGACTGCGCTCTCAAGGAGCTGACGCACATCCTCCACCCTGTCAATAAGGTCAGGGTGGACCCCATACAGGTCTGCTAAGATATGCAGTCCGAGGGCTTTGACCATTTGCACTCCTCCTTGTCAAGTTTCTGTAGCAGTTTAAACTGTCTCATGACAAAACCTCCTTAAAAACAGAAACCTAAATTATAATACTTTTTGTGAAAAAAGCAAGTGGAAAGCAAAAACTTAGACCCACTTCTAACCTTGTCAAGCAAGCGGTGTTTAATATGTTAGGAGACATAGAAGGGATGCTGTTTCTTGACCTTTTCGCTGGAACTGGTCAGATAGGCATGTTTGCAGAAGAGAGGGGTGCAGAGGTTATTTTTGTGGAAAAGAACCCAAAGTTTGCAGAAAAGATAAGGCAGAAAACCAAGGGTAAGGTGGTCGTTGAGGACGCACTCAGATTTTTGGAAAGGGCAAATATAAGAGCAGACGTAATTTTCGCAGACCCTCCATATGATTATGAATTCTACGATAAGCTAATTGAACTGGCTTTGAAAAGTCTTAATAAGGGAGGAACTTTTATACTTGAACACTCAAAAAAGTTGGATTTTTCTGCGGAAAAGAAAAAAATATACGGCGATACCGCCCTATCCATATGGAGGAAGGAAGAATGAAAAGAGCGGTTTATCCCGGCACCTTTGACCCGCCCCACTTAGGACATTTAGACATAGTAAAAAGAGCGGTTAGAATATTTGACCGTCTTGTGATAGCGGTAGCAAGAAACCCCAGAAAGAACCTCCTCTTTAGCATGGAAGAGAGAGTGGACATGTTTTCAAAAATGGTAGAGGATATAGAGGCTGTGGAAGTGCGTGGTTTTGATGGGCTACTGGTGGATTTTATGAAAAGAGAAAACCTTGAGGTTATAGTGCGCGGTGTGAGGCTCTTTACGGACTTTGAGTATGAACTTCAGATTGCTCTAAATAACTATAAATTGGCGAAGGTAGAAACAGTTTTTATGATGCCATCGCAAGACTACATACACATAAGTTCCACCATAGTAAGGGATATAGCAAGCTACTGCGGATGCCTAAAAGGCTTGGTGCATCCTTATGTGGAAAAAAGGTTAAGGGAAAAGTTTGGCTGTAAATGATAGTAAAAGGCTATCTTTGCATTAGGCACGCACCACAAGGCGATGAGCCCTGCCCACAAGGTCGGTAAACTTTTCTATAGACCTCTCTCTCATGTAGTTTTCTATGCCTTCTATGACCTTAAGGGGTGCATAGGGGTCAAAGAAGTTAGCGGTTCCCACTTGAATGCATACCGCACCTGCAAGGATATGTTGCAAAGCGGAATCCGTGTCGTATATGCCACCAACACCTATTATAGGAATAGAGTGTCCAAGCTCTGAAAAAACCTCCCAGACCATTCTTACCGCTATGGGAAGTATGGCAGGACCAGAGAGACCTCCCATAAGTGTAGAGAGTTCAGGTCTTTGGCTTTTTGTGTCTATTTTCATACCAAGAAGGGTGTTTATGAGAACAAGCCCATCCGCACCCGCATCTGTGCAAACCTTGGCAAAGCCCTTTATATCTCCTGTATTGGGTGAGAGTTTTACAAGCACTGGCTTTTTTACCTTGGCTTTTACCCTTTCCACAAGCCTTGAAAGCACTACAGGGTCATGTCCAAAGAGCATACCTCCCTTTTTCACATTAGGACAAGACACGTTGAGCTCATAGGCTACCACCTTCTTGGCATCTTCAAGTGCAAGGCATACCTCCACATACTCCTCTTCTGTTTCTCCAAAGACATTGGCTATAAAGTGGGTGTCTATCTTCTCAAGGTTTGGGTATATCTTTTTCAAAAAGCCTTCCACTCCCGGGTTTTGAAGTCCTATGGAGTTTAACATCCCGCAGGGAGTTTCCGCAATACGCTCTGGTGCGTTGCCTTCGCGAGGCTTTAGAGATATACCCTTTGTAACCACCGCACCAAGCCTTGATATGTCGTATATCTCCATAGCCTCAAGCCCATAGCCAAAAGTTCCCGATGCCACCCAAACGGGGTTTTTAAACCTTACGCCAAAAAGCTCCACAGAAAGGTCAAGCATTTATCTTCCTCCTAAACTCTTCCAAACTCCACCTTAGAGATTCTTCGTAAGAGATTGGCTCTCTTCCACAGAGCTTTTCTACACCTTCCTTTTCCACCTCAGGGTCAAGACCACATATATTATCCCTCCACATCATAAGCATCTGGTCTGAGCTAAAGGGTGGTGGCTGAAGAACCCTTTCTACCACCAAACCACCTACATACATAAGGCTTTTTGGCACAGGTAGGAGCAAGACCTTCCTTTTCCAGTAGTCAAAAATGTCCTCCAAAAGCTCCCTAAAGCTCACCCTCCTGTTTCCGCATAGCTCGTAGGTTTTACCCTCGCTCTCTTCTAAGATAAGAGCCTTCACAAAGGCACAAGCAACATCTCTAACATCCACAGGCTGAAAGAGATAGCCACCGCCACCGGGCAGGGCAAAAAGCCTCAAAAACTTGGTAATGCTCCATAGGTCATAAAAGAGCTTTTGCTCAGGACCGAGTATGAGAGAGGGTCTCATTATGGTATAGCTTAGCCCAGACCTTTTTAGCTCCTCTTCCGCCATAAACTTGGTGCGATGATACATGGAGGGAGCATCCTTGTGAGTCCCAAGAGAGCTCATATGAAGGACTCTCTTTAGCCTTCCGTAGTCTTTGGCAACTTCATAAAGAACCTTTGAGTAAAGGTAGTGAACCCTCATAAAGGTTTGCTTTTTCCTCTTGTCCTCTACCAGTATACCCACGAGGTGTATAAGGTAGTCTGGTTTAAAGTCTTCAAAGACCCCTTTGAGTGCCTTTTTGTCCTCAAGGTCTGCTTTGTAAGGCTTTACCGCATCGCCAAAGAGTTTCTCCAGCTTACTCACATCTCTGACAATAGAGCCTACTGTATAGCCCTCTCTTAGGAGCTCCTTGACTATATATCTCCCCACAAAACCCGTTGCACCGGTGATAAGCACTCTCATTCTTGTGCCACCTCTATGGAAGTTTCCTTCTGTTTGCGCCTGCCAAGTTTGCCAGCTATAAGAGAGAGCTCATAGAGAATTATAAGGGGAATAGCCATCAAAACCTGTGTGGTAACGTCAGGAGCAATAAGAGCACCTACCACAAAGGCAAGCACTATGAAATACTTCCTAAAAGCCTTTAGCTGGCTCTCGCTAACTATACCTGCTCTCTGTAAAAGAAAGATAACAACAGGAAGTTCAAAGGCTATGCCAAAGCCTATTATCATCTTGAGAAGAAAGGATATATACAGGTTCACAGAAAGAAAGGGGGTTGCCTGAAGTTGAGAAAGACCTATGCCGAGCAAAAACTTCAAAGCCATAGGCAGGGCTACAAAGTAAGAGAAAGCTCCGCCAAGAAGGAATAAAATTATGGATACAAGGGTAAGTGGAAGGACAAGTTTTTTTTCGTTGGGATAGAGGGCAGGCTCTACGAACTTCCAAAGTTGGAAAAGTATAAAAGGCGAAGAAAGGATAAAACCAAAGACTATGGATATCTTCAAAAGTATAAAAAGAGGCTCTGTGGGAGATAGGGTTATAAGCTCTACCTGTGGGTATGACCTTCTTACTGGTTCTTTGAGGATTTCAAATATCTGGCTTGCAAAGTAGAAGGCAATGCCTGTGCCTATGAAGAAGGCTACTATGGACTTAATCAGCCTGCTTCTTAGCTCCCTCAGATGCTCCGTCAGAGGCATCTTGGGAAGTTCGTGTTGTTCCATTATCCTCTTTTACCTCCTCACGCTTTTCCTTTTCTATCAAATCGTAAACACTTTCATCTTCAGGAGGGGTCGTATCCTTGCTCTCCTCCATTATCTTCTTGTTTATACTTTCCATGTATAGCTGGTATCTAAGCTCATCCCAAGTTTCTCTAACCTTTCGTAGAAACTCGCCTAACTTGGTAGCCACTTCCACCATCTTCTCGGGACCCAAGAAGATGAAGGCTACCGCAAGTATCACTAAAAGCTCGGGGAAGTCCATGATTATAAATATAAACCAAAGCCTTAAAGAATATGCCTTAGTATCTCAATGGCTTGGTCTATGTGTTTTTCCT
>JBBKAW010000042.1:7944-36926 GCA_037722135.1 Aquificaceae bacterium | reverse complement strand
AAGCCTTAAAGAATATGCCTTAGTATCTCAATGGCTTGGTCTATGTGTTTTTCCTCAACTATAAGGGGTGGGACAAACCTCAAGACCTTCTCTGCGGTGCAGTTTATCACAAGACCCTTTTCAAGTGCTTTTTGCACAAGCTCGGAGCAGTTTCTCTCAAGCTCCAAACCAAGCATTAGACCTTTGCCTCTAACCTTTCCCACTCCAAGCTCTTGGAGTTTTCTCTTGAAGTATTCTCCCACCCTTTGAACCTGTGGTAAGAGCTCCCTTACCCTGCGAACCACCACCATAGAAGCTCTGCAGGCAAGGGGGTTTCCACCAAAAGTAGAACCGTGTGAGCCTGCCCTAAAAGCCTTAGCGACCTCATCTTTGGCAAGCACCGCACCTATGGGGACTCCACCACCCAAGCCTTTTGCAAGGGTTATTATGTCTGGTTGTAGGTTGTAGTGCTCGTAGGCGTAGAATTTACCAGTCCTTCCTATGCCCGTTTGGACTTCGTCCACTATAAGCAGAAGACCCTCTTTCCTGCATAGCTCTTGAATTTTCTGCAAAAACTCTCCCTCAGCCTCCCTTATGCCACCCTCTCCCTGTATAACCTCAAGCATTATGCCGGCGGTTTCTTTCTTTAGAGCCTTTAAAACAGAGTCAAAGTTGTTTAGCTCCGCATAGTCAAAACCTTCAAGGAGTGGCTCAAAGCCCTTTTGTATCTTTTCCTGTGCGGTTGCGGACATGGCACCAAAGGTTCTCCCATGAAAGGAGCTATAAAAGGTGATAATCCTGTATCTTTTCTCACCCTTCTCGTAAAAGTATCTTCTTGCGAGCTTTATAGCTCCTTCGTTTGCCTCCGCACCACTGTTGCAGAAAAAGACCTTTCCAGAAGTCCAAAAGCTATCCACAAGCTCCTTTGCCAAATCTTCTTGCCAAGGATTTTCAAAGAGATTGGAGATGTGCAAAAGGCTTTGTGCTTGGTCGCATATGGCTTTTGTAAGTTCTGGGTCTGCGTATCCAAGGACGTTTACCGCAATGCCCGCAAGGAAGTCAAGGTATTTTCTACCTTGGTCGTCATACAAATATACTCCTTCGCCTTTGACAAACCTTACAGGAAGCCTTTTGTAGGTTTCCATAACATACATAGCTATATAGTTTAGCATTCTTAAACTTTCTTTAACAAAGAAGTGTTAGAATTTTCTAAGTGGAATTGGAAAACTTCGTTAAAACCATAAAAGAGGTTTTACCATGAAAAAGTGGCTTTTATTGTTTATACCCTCTTTTAGCTTTGCCTTTTTTCCCTTTGAGGCGGAAGATGCGGGCACTCTGGGAGGGTTAGGGAATTTTCAGTTTGAGACGAACTACGCCAACTTCAAGTATTACAGTGGTGCAAGAAGGCAGGTGCTGGACTTTCAGTTTCAAGCGGGTCTTCTCAAAAATATGGACCTTGCGGTCATCCAGCCATATGTGAAGCTAAAGGAAGAAGGTCAAAGGCTAAGTGGTGCGGATGACCTGAGAATTTTCATAAAGCACATACCCTTTGAAGTAGAGGGCTGGAGAGCAGGCTATAGGGTCCAGCTAAACCTTGACACAGGGAAGGAGGGCATAGGCTATGGAAGGACCACTGCCAACGTAAACCTTATAGCGGAAAAGGACGTAGGAAACATTACTCTTAACCTCAACGCTGTATATATAAAGTCCTCACATGTGGAAGGCTTGAGGGATGCTTACGGAGTGATATTTCATCTTTATGGTAAGCCTGCTAAGTGGCTAACCTTGGGTGGAGAGATAAAGTATATCAGACCAGAGCATAAGGTTTCAAACAAGGACACACACCTTTTAGTGGGCTTTCTCTTGCATCCCACAAAATCCATAGACCTGAGCTTTGGAGTGCACAAAAGCCTTAACAAACACCAAGAACAGCCAGATTATGGTTTTTTAACAGGTTTTCTCTACAGGTTTTAGTAGCTACCGCTTATAGGCATTCTCCAGTCCTTTCCAAAGGCTCTTTTTGTTAGCTTTGGACCAATGGGTGCTTGTCTTCTTTTGTATTCTGCCCTTCTTACCATTCTAAGAACCTTCTTGAC
Source organism: Aquificaceae bacterium (assembly GCA_037722135.1). Taxonomy (NCBI): domain Bacteria; kingdom Pseudomonadati; phylum Aquificota; class Aquificia; order Aquificales; family Aquificaceae; genus Pampinifervens; species Candidatus Pampinifervens sericum. Next base: position 34,851 of record JBBKAW010000042.1, on the reverse strand, counting down.
AAGCTCCCTATCAAAGCCCAAAGCTACTATATCCTCCAGCCCCATACCTTCCTCTATGTGTAGCTCCAAAACTTGGTCAAGTAGCTCATAGGGTGGCAATGTATCTTGGTCTGTTTGATTGGGTCTTAGCTCTGCAGTGGGTGGTTTTAACAAAACCCTCTCTGGTATGTCTGGCTTTATGGAGTTTCTGTATCTTGCCAGTTTGTAGACCCATGTTTTGTATAGGTCTTTTATGGGAGCAAAGCCCCCAGCCATATCTCCATATATAGTAGAATAGCCCACCGCAGATTCGCTTTTGTTGGAAGTAGAAAGCACAAGCCAGCCATATTTGTTAGAAAGATAAAAAAGTATGTTAGCCCTTATGCGTGCTTGCAAGTTTTCTTCTGCTATGGAAAGCTCCTTAGAATCCAAGAGTGTCAAGTATGTCCTATAGACTTCTTTTATAGGATATTCAAGTAAACTAATGTCTAAGTTTTTAGAAAGCTCGTAAACATCCTCCCTGCTTTCAGAGGATGTAAACTCCGATGGCATAAAAACCCCCACAACCCTATCCTTACCAAGGGCATCCACCGCAAGACAGGCAACCAAAGAGGAATCTATACCACCAGACAAGCCAAGCACAACCCTTTCAAAGGAGTTTTTCTCCACGTAATCCCTTATGGCTAAGAGGAGAGCCTTGTAGACCTCCTCTTCATCCCTTGGACTTACTTCCACTCTAACTTCACACAGAGCTTTTTCCTGAGCAGGTATAAAAGCATTCACACTTGGATTGTCCACTCCCTTTTCCCTTAGTCTTAAGTCCAAGAGCCTTTTCCTTTTGACCCTTTCCACCTCAAGACTTACAAAAAGCAGGTCTTCCTCAAAAGCCCTTGCCCTTGCAATAACCTTACCCTCTGGGTCTATCACCATACTCCTGCCATCAAAAACCAGCTCATCCTGTCCTCCCACCATGTTTACATAGACCACATAGGCTATGTTGTCCTGAGCCCTTGCTCTTAGAAAGTTTTCTTTAAACTCATACTTACCTTTGTAGTAGGGGGATGCGTTTATGTTCACCAGCACCTCACAACCTGAAAGGGCATAGAACCTTTCCCACCCGTCGGGATGCCAGATATCTTCACACACAGAAAAGCCTACCTTTACTCCTCCTATCTCAACCACCAAAGGTTCTCTACCAGACCTAAAATATCTCTTTTCGTCAAAGACCGAGTAGTTAGGCAAAAAGGTCTTTTTATAGACTCCGAGGATTTTACCTTCTGCTACCACCACAAGAGCGTTATATAGGTCTCCATCGTAGTAAGGCATGCCAAAAACAAGCACCGAAGATAAGTTTTTGGAAAACTCCACAAGCTCCTCAAGAGAAAGCATACACCTTTCTATAAAGTCATACCTCAAAAGCAAGTCCTCTGGAGGATAGCCACATAGGGCAAGCTCTGGGAATATGACCATATGAGCTCTTTCCTGAGCTTGTTCTGAGAGTAGTTTTATCTTACTTATGTTAGCTTCTACAGAGCCCAAAAGAGGGTTTATCTGAGCTAAGGCTAAGTTTAGAATCATATATCTCTGTAGAGCTCTACAGCTCTTTGGTAGGAGTTTAGTGCTTCTATAAAGTCATTCTTCTCGCAGTATACTATTGCGGATTGATATTCCATAGCCTCAAGCCTTTTCAGACAACCCAGTGGAGAAAGAGCCCAGCCATTTATCAAGAGGAGTAAAGGTGTAAGGACTATAATAAGTAGCATTTTTACCTCCCTCTTATATTATAGCACTTACGTATCTTGACTGATGCAAAAAGTTTATATAATTTATATTGGAGGTTGGATAGGATGTTTATGGAGAAGAATACAAGCGTGCAGGACGAATACATAGAGGAGCTTAAAAAGAAAGGAGTTACGGTAACAGTTTTCCTTACCAGAGGAAACAGGATAACGGGCAAGGTGCTTGACCATGATAAGTATACCCTCTTACTTGAGGTAGAGGGTGAGCCTAACCTTATATACAAGCATGCCATAAGCACCATAGTGCAAGGGGGTTAATGAAAAGCATTCTTGTAAGCCTTATAGAAAACAGCAAGCAAGAGAGCAAAGAATCCCTCCAGGAGTTAAAGGAGCTCCTTAAAGCCTTAGGGGGTCATTGTCTTGGATACATAACTCAGAGGAAAAGCCATCCAGACCCGAAATACTACGTGGGTGCGGGCAAAGTGGAGGAGATAAGACAGGTGGCGGAGGGAACTGGCGCAGATGTGGTTATATTTGATGCCTTTCTTAGTCCCTCTCAGGTGGCAAACCTTGAGAAGGCTATAGGCAAAAGGATAATGGATAGGGCGGACTTGGTGTTAGAGATTTTTTCTCGTAGGGTGAGGTCAAAGACTGCTAAGCTACAGGTGGAGTTGGCTAAACTCACTTACGAGCTTCCAAGGCTCTATGGAAAAGGTAAGGAACTTTCAAGGCTTGGTGGTGGTGTTGGAACAAGGGGTCCTGGTGAGCAAGAGGCAGAAATAAGGAGAAGGTGGATAAAGAAGAGGATACAGCAAATAAAGAAGGAGCTTGAGGACATAAAAAGGCAAAGAAGAGAGCAGAGAAAAAGAAGGGAAAGCTCAGGAGACCTAAAGGTGGTAAAGGTAGCATTGGTGGGCTACACTAACGTGGGAAAGTCCAGCCTTATGAAAAGCCTAACAGGCAGAGAGACCCTGATTGCGGATATGCCTTTTGCTACCCTTGATACTACTACCTCTGCAAGGCTCTTGTTCCCTGACATAAAGGTCCTTATCACGGACACGGTGGGTTTTATAAGAAAGCTACCACCTGAGCTTATAGAGTCCTTTAAGGCTACCTTAGAAGAGGTTCAAGAGGCGGACATAATTTTGCATGTGATAGATATCTCAGACAAAAATTGGCTTGAAAAGGTCAAAGTGGTCAAGCAAATACTAAAGGACCTATCTGCGGAGGAAAAGCCTGTAATATACGTTTTCAACAAGGCGGACAAGGTGGTAGAAAAGGAAGAAGACATAAAGTATCTCACAGAGCCTGCCTTTATGGAAAGTAGGTCTGTGGTGGTTTCTGCGGTAAAGGGGTGGGGGATAGGAGAACTGCTCAAAGCTATCAGGGAAAAGGTAGAAGAGCTTCAAGGAGCGGTAGGATGAGAAAAGACCTTGTTATACTTGGTGCTCAGTGGGGTGACGAAGGGAAAGGCAAGGTGGTAGACCTGCTCTCTGCGGACTTTGACATGGTGGTGAGGTATCAGGGTGGGAGCAACGCAGGTCATACAGTAATGGTAGGAGGAGAGAAGTTCGTCCTACACTTGCTACCCACTGGTATACTTCACGAGCAAGCCATAGGCGTGGTTGCTCAGGGTATGGTGGTAGACTTAGAGCTTTTGGTAAAGGAGATAGAAGAACTTGAAAAGAAGGGATTGAAAGTATGGGATAGGATATACATAAGCGATAGGGCACATATTGTGCTTCCTTACCATAAAGTCCTTGACTCTCTCTTTGAGAAAAAGGGCAAAATAGGGACTACTCTAAGGGGTATAGGACCTTCTTATATGTTTAAGTATGGCAGGAAGGGTATAAGGGTCTGCGACCTTGAAGACCCAGACAGGACCTACCAGCTTATAAAGGAAAACATTGAGTTTGTCTCCGACCTATGCGAAAAGGTATACTGTGAAAACCATAGGTTGGATGCACAAGAGATTTTTGAAAAAACTATGGAGTATTATAAAAGGGTCAAGGAAAGGGTGATAGACACCACGAGGCTAATTTTGGACTTTAGAGGAAGGGTGCTTTTTGAAGGTGCACAGGGCACAATGCTTGACATAGATATGGGAACTTATCCTTACGTGACCTCTTCCAACGCTTCTGCACTTGGACTTTCCAACGGCACGGGGCTTCCACCAAAGTATTTCTCAGAGGCAAACTTCTGGGCGGTATCAAAAGCCTACACCACAAGGGTAGGAGAAGGTCCTTTCCCTACAGAGCTAAAAGATGCCACGGGTGAGCTCCTCAGGGAAAGGGGTGGAGAATACGGAGCAACCACAGGAAGACCAAGACGCTGTGGATGGCTTGACCTTGTTGCTCTAAGGCATGCAGTGGAGGTAAATGGTCTTGATGGCATTATAATAACAAAGCTTGATGTTTTGGATGCCTTTGAGGAGATAAAGGTCTGTGTGGCTTACGAGGTGGACGGCAAGAGGATAGACCACTTTCCTGCGAGCTTAAGTCTTCTTCAAAGAGTAAAGCCTGTTTATAAGACCTTTAAAGGATGGCTCAAGGATACAAGAGGTGCAAGAAGTTTATCTACTATGCCCTCGGAGGCTTTGGAGTATATTGACTTCATCCAAGAATACCTTAAAGTGCCAGTGGTTATGCTCTCCACAGGACCAGAGAGGGAAGAGTATTTCTGGCTTTATGAACCCGCATGGAAGTAGCTACTAACAAGTAGCCTGTAAAAGAAGGTCATAAGACCCACTAAAGCTTGCAAAAACACAAGGCTGTAGCCTGTGGGAAGGTCAAGCCAGAAGGAAAGAGCTATAGCCAAAAAGCTCCAGAGACTTCCCCAAATCCACGCAAAGACAAGACCACGACCAAGCAGTAGGGAAACGAGGGCAGGAGAGACAAGCAGAGAAAACACCACAAGCACCCCTGCGAGTTTTACAGAGCTGGCAAGGGTTATGGAAAAGAGAGCAAAAAAGGAAAGTTCACGAAGTATACCACTGATATACCTTCTCAGATACAGGAGGATTCCTAAAACCGTATATATGCCTGCGGTTTTTATTACCTCCTCCATACTAACAAAGAGAATATCGCTGGCGGTTAGTTTTTTTAGCTCTTCCATGCCATGAGCGGACATGGAAAGTAGCAAAACCGTCAAGGAAAAGCCCAAGGCATACAAAAGTCCAATAAAAGCCTCTGAGTATTCCTTAAGTTTTTGAGAAATAGCTATCAAAAAACTGGCAAAAAGACCAAAAATTAGAGAAAAGGCGTAGGTATATTCACCATGAAAGACAATAAGGGAGAAGGCAATACCCACTCCAGAGAACTGAGCGACCGCTATATCTGTAAAGATTATCCCCCTTTTGACTATTTCCCTTCCAAAGTAGGCATGAATACCCACAAGCACCACAGAGAGCAGAAAACTGGAAAGAAAAAGGTCAAGAATCATTGAGAAAGTCTCCTCAGGATTACATCGTAGAGGTCAAAGAGGTTTTTCACACCTTCAGAGCCCACATCGTTGGGAAGGACTACAACCTTTGCACCTATGCTGTTTGCCACCCTCTGTGCGGTTCTCATCTCGTTTTTCCTAAAGCCTTCAAGTATCACATACCTTACTCCTTGACCCTTTGAGCTTTGCACAAGGTTGTCTAAGTGCCTTGCAGTGGGTGGTATGCCGGGTAGAGGTTCAATTGTCCCCACCTTTTGAATGCCATAGCGGTTAAAAAGATAGTTATAAGTCTTGTGCCACTGTATTACCTTTAGACCTCTGAGCTTTGAAAAGCCCTCGTCCCACTCTTTTAACTTTGCGTCCCACCTCTTAAGAAAGTCTTCAAGGTTAGCGTTGTAAAAGGAACAATCTCTTGAGTTTAACTCACACATTTTCTCCCTTATAGCCCTTGCAAGAATGGGTATGTTATGAGGGTCAAAAACATAATGTGGATTTCCCTCTGGATGCACATCCCCCATCTCCCTTGAGACCCTCTCTGGCTTTTCAATAATGTTTATGAACTGAGAAAGGTCCAAAAAGCCTGCTCTTCCGGGTTGGATTTTTGGATTGTTAGACTGCTGGAGAAGGGGTGGCAAAAATCCTATTTCAAGGCTTGCACCGTTTATAACCACAAGGTCTGCATCCCTCATCCTTGCTATGTGAGAGGGTCTGGGAACCACAAAGTGGAAATCCTCATCTGGGCGTGCTATCACATGCACCCTTACCCTGTCCTTTCCTATCTCCTTTACGAGCTCTCCTATCCATGGATAAGTGGCAACCACCCTTAACTGGGCGAAGGCAAAGGAAAGGCTAAGCAGTAGCAGAGCTAAAAGGCTCTTCATGGCAAGCCCTCCTTTCAATATTGAATTTGATATTGTATATCATAAACCACCCTCCTCCTTTTCGTCAAGCCTCTTACCTGCAGACTCTATGAGCTTTTTAGCACCAAGGTATACCACCATCCCTACTACCACTGCAGAAGAGCCTATACAGGCAGGACAGTGTCCACATCCACAAGCGGACATATAGCCGAAGGCTCCTACAGAGGGAGCAAGGGGAAGGGTTTTTATAAGGGTTTTCTTAAGCATGACTCACCTCCTATTAGTCTGTTCAAAGGCGGGGGCAAAAGCCCCCAACTTAGAGCCTTAGAAGGGATGAGCACCGTGAGCACCTATGGCGAAGTTAAACTGCAGGATAACTTCCTTGACTGGTTTTCTCTTTTGACCCTCATAGAAGGCTCTGTTTTCTCCTACCTGTAGCCTTATGCGAGAAAACTCGGTGGGAGTGTATTCCAACATGGCATAGTATGCAGGTAGGTTATCTGGAGCCCATACAGAGTTTCCTCCTACCTTTACGCTGTTTTTGTTTATGAGCTCGTATCTAACGCCTGCCCTCCACTGCTTGTGAAACCTACCTACAAGTTGAGCGTAAAAGCCAGCCTGTTTTCTGTCCACTGTTCTGGTGACCACATTGCCTTGTTGGTTAAAGCCATACCTTGTGCCATCCTGGTCTCTATACATGTATTCTCCCTGCAAGGCTACATACCTTACGCCGTCTATCTGATATCTGGCGGTAAGGTCAAAACCATAGAGCTTTGTTTTTGCATCCAGCCCGTGGTCGTGGTGAGAGTGTCTGTGCTTGCCTTGAGCGTATGAAAGTCCTGTGAGGATGGAGAGGTTTCCTATATCAAAAGAGGTCTTTATGTATCCCACATAGAGGTTTGGCACAGGTTTGTCTTCAAGCTCAAAGGTGTTGCCCGTATTTGGGTCAGTTATGGTAAAGCCCTTGTAGCCAAAGCTTTGGTCGTTTTCACCTTGTAGCACCTCTACACCAAAGAGGAGATAAAAGGGTGTAGGTGCAAGCCATGTTATGCCTATACCCTTTTCTGTAAGACCATCATCCCCCAGAAAGACCTTATTTGGCAGTGGCAATGTTGCAAAGTCCCAAGCGTGTGGGTGTTGTGCGTTTAGCCTTCCAAAGCCACTTCTAAACTTACCCACTTTGAGTTGAAAGCCCCCAGGCAAGCCCCTCGTAACCGCATAAGCCTCCTCTATCTCTGCACCATGCTCTGAGAAGGGTATGGTTGCATAAAGGTCAAAGTATGGGTCAACGGGTGCGTAGAGGTATAGCTCGCCGTAGTTGAGGTTAAAGCCTCTCTTTTCGTTAAGCATGCCGTGTCCGTGGTCTCCATGGTCGTGCCTGTGCCAAAGTCTTGGAATTCTGAGTTTTTCATATTCCTCATCCTTTCTGTTTCTGGCTACCGCAGAAAAGTCCAATATAAAGGATATGTCTGGCAGAAAGGCAGTCTGCCTGAAAGGAGAGACCTGATAAGCCTTTAGCCTTTCGTCAAACTTAGCTCTTAGCTGTAGGCTTCTGTCCGCAGGCTCTGGCTTTTCTGAGGGTTTTTCCTCGGGTTTTGCCTGCTGAGCCTTTTCCAAAGCCTGTATTTTCCTCTCAAGCTCTTGGATAAGCCTTCTTTGCTCCTCTAACTGACGCTTTAGGTCCTCAAGGTTTTCCTGTGCAAAGGTAAAGCTAAATATTCCTCCAAGAAGCAATAAGGCTTTTCTCATGGCTATAACCTCCTTATAGTGTTATTACTTGTTCAACGCCTAATTGCTGGGCTTTCCCATACAGGTTTGGAAAGCATCCTATGGTTGCACCCTCCACCAGCTTGTCTGCAATGTTTCTCTCATAGCAACACTGGTCGCATCCCATAAGGAATCCTATCTTGCCCTCCCTGAGGAGCTTGGCAAGCCTTTCACCTATGGGATTGCCCTTGACTAACACATAGTTGTTGTCAAGAAAGAAAAACATTCCTGCTACCTCTACAGGGTGAGCGTCGTTCTCCAGCTGTGGGAGTATCATCCTCCCAAGTATGTAGCTGGCACTGTTTGGTGTGCTAAAGATATACAAAACTTTCATGGCAAGCACCTCCTTTGGTAGTTTTTTAGGTGTAAGGGGTCGGTAAGTGTCTAAGAGGTTGGAGGTGCCCGCCCGTAGGTGGTCTTTAAGAGAGGTCTAAGGGGTAAAGTTTGAAGGCAAGGCTCAGTCTTTACAAAAAAGGTTATAAGCCTGAGTTTTACTGAAGGTTGATAGCTTGGAGCATCTGTTTGAAGGTTTTGGATTATACAAAGGGAACAGTCTATATGAAGCTCATGGTCTTCGTGATGGTGCTCCGCAGAGGCAAAGTCCGCAAAGAGCAATAAAAGGACGCTTAGAAGGGAGACCAAGAGTCTCATATTGAAAATGATTTTAACATTCACAATGTCAACTGTCAAGGCTCGCTTGAGTATATCTCCACAACTCCTCCGTAGGCTTCTTACCCTCTATATTGAAAATGTTGACGACTATAAGGCAGAATTCGGAACGTGAATAGTTGCAAAGGCAAGTAGCTCCTACATCTCACTTTAAACACCTATTCATACTCCTTTTCCTATCATTCTTTCCAACTCTTTTATATCTGGCGAGTATTTATAGGCATCTTCAAGGGATATAAGACCAGCTCTGTAAAGTCCATAAAGGGACTGGTTCATAGTTTGCATACCCGTTTGAGCTTGACCACTTTGCATTATGGCATAAATTTGCTGAAGCTTATTCTCCCTTATAAGGTTTCGTATGGCAGTATTTGGTATCATAAGCTCATATGCAAGGACTCTTCCACCTCCAATTTTTGGTAGTAGTCTTTGAGATATAACGCCCTGAAGCACAAAAGAAAGCTGTATTCTTACCTGCTCTTGCTGTTCTGGAGGGAATACGTCTATTATTCTCGTAATGGTGGATATGGCAGTGTTTGTATGAAGTGTTCCAAAAACGAGGTGCCCCGTTTCTGCAGCCTTTAGTGCTATTTCTATTGTCTCAAGGTCTCTCATTTCACCCACAAGAATGACATCTGGGTCTTCACGCAAGGCAGCCCTAAGAGCGTCTGCGAAGCTGTAAACATCCTCACCTATCTGCCTCTGGTTTACTATACTCTTTTTATGCGGAAACACGTATTCTATGGGGTCTTCAATAGTTATAATGTGATAGGGAAAGTTTTCATTTATGTAGTTTATCAACGCTGCAAGGGTTGTAGTTTTTCCAGATCCCGTAGGACCAGTCACGAGAACAAGACCCATACTTTTATAACAAACCTCTAAAACCTTATTACTTAAACCTAAATCCTTAATGTTTGGTATCTTATTAGGAAGCCTTCTAAAGACCGCTGCAATACTTCCTCTTTGATAAAAAACGTTAGCTCTGAATCTACCAAGGTCTTTTATACCAAAAGAAAAGTCCACTTGTCCACTTTCTTCAAGTGTTTTTCTGTGTCTTTCAGACATGACAGAATAGGCGAGCGCCTGAGTCATCTCTGGTGTTAATATAGGATACTCGGCGAGTTGTGTTATTTTTCCATCAATCCTTAGCGTTGGTCTTGCACCCGCTGTTATATGTATGTCGGAGGCATTTGCCTGAACAGCTTTATGGAGTATATCTATCAACTTTACACTCTGCACCGCTTCAATTCTCTGTGTTGGTGTCATCTTACCCTCCTTGCTATAAAATACATTATATGAAACTTCTCTATGAGGGCAAGGCTAAAAAGGTCTACGAAGTTGACAAGGATAAATGCTTGATATATTTCAAAGACACTGCAACAGCCTTTGATGCTACCAAAAAAGCCGAAGTGGAAGGCAAGGGTATTCTTAACAATGCCATATCAAGTTTACTGTTTAAATTGCTGGAAGAAAAGGGTGTGAAAACTCATTTCATAGAGCGTGTCTCTGAGAGAGAAATGCTTGTTTGGAGAGCAAAGAGGCTTGATTTAGAGGTGGTAGTAAGGAATATAACCGCAGGTAGTATATGCAAAAGACTTGGCTTCAAAGAGGGAGAAAAGCTAAAAAAACCTTTGGTGGAATTTTTCTACAAAAATGACCAACTACATGACCCACTCATATGCATTGAGCATGCGGTTCTTCTTAATATAGCGGACAAGAGGACTTTAAAAGATATAGTGAAAATAGCCCTCAAGGTAAACACCATACTAAAAAGCTTCTTTAAGTCGCACGGTCTTTTATTGGTGGACTTCAAGTTAGAGTTTGGAAGGCTTCCGGAAGGCACTCTTGCAGTGATAGATGAAATATCTCCAGACACATGCAGGCTTTGGGATGCAAAGACGGGAGAAAAGTTAGACAAGGATAGGTTTAGGTTTGACCTGGGAGACCTGCTTGAAGGCTACAAGAAGGTGTTTGAAAGGGTTCAAGGTGGATAAACTATCAAAGCGGTCCTTCCCATTCTGGACCAAATCCTATCAAGTTCCTTGGCTTTAATGGGTTTTCTATCTTCATAGCCTGTGTGGAGATAAAAAACATCTCCATCGTATCCTACTACTACTACATAATGAGGTATGCTTATCCAAAATCTACCAAGGTCTACAAGTAAAATGGGTGGTATGTCTTGGTCTATATAACTTTTTATTTCTTTGAGGTTTAGGACTTTTGTTTCAGCTCTTAAACCCTTCCTTCGTGCATAATTTTCAAGGTCCGTTATGAGCGCACCTTTTAGCTTAGGGTTGTAGACCTCTTTTCCTATATCTTCTTGAGAAACCTCTATACCATAGTAAGAAAGAACAGCACTTAAAGAGGCAGGACCGCAAAACTGGTCCTGCTGTTTAACGAAGGGAACATCAAGACTTTTTGAGTATAGCAAAAGAGGAAAGAGAAGTAAAAGGAGAAACATTCTTCACCTTATAATAATCTCCTTATTGAGAAGTTTAAGGAGTATTACAAGAAGTATAGCTATTATGAGTATACCTATGGCGGTACCAATTGCATCACCACCAGCAAGAACCCTATCAGAAGCTTTTGCCAATATATGTATTTGCTCATCACTTAGCTCTGAGAGTTTACTTTCTATTTCCTCTTTTGTAAGACCGTATGCCTTTAGCTTCTCTTGCAGTTGCTTACTCTCTAAGGCTCTCTGGATTTTGGCTATATCTTCCTCCCTTTTTATGTTGAGAGATTCAGAGGCAGGCTTTGAACCAACAAGTCCGGCAATTGCTGGAGCAGAGTTAAAAGTAAAAAACCACCCAGCTATGCCGATTACAAGCAAAGGTTTTCTAAAAAATCTCAACATTTTCCACCTCCTTGCTGGTTTGCTTAACAATTATAATCAAAAATCTTCAAGTTCTGGGTTGAAGGGTAGGTTTCCATATCTTGCACCTTCTACTATAACTCTTCTTCCTTCAACTTTTACCCTTCCCTCTGAAATCCACTTTATGACCTGTGGGAGAATTCTGTGTTCGTAATTTAGTATCCTTTTAGAAAGGCTCTCTTCTGTGTCTTCTGGGAGAACTGGCACGCACGCCTGAGCTATAACTGGACCATTATCCAACTCTTCTGTAACGAAATGAACAGTGCAACCAGTTATCCTAACGCCATATTCCAAAGCCTGTCTTTGGGCATGCAATCCCTGAAAAGCTGGTATAAGAGATGGATGTATGTTTATCACCTTCATGGGAAAATGACTAAGAAAAGTGTTAGAAAGGATACGCATAAAGCCAGCAAGAACAACCAAGTCTACTTCCGCATCCTTTAAAGCTTTGACAATAGCCTTCTCAAACTCTTCTTTACTTTGAAAGTCTTTTCTCTTTATAACTCTGTAAGGGATGCGATGCTTCACACACCTGTCTATTGCTTGAACACCTTCTCTGTCGGATATAACTAAGGCTATCCTGTCTTTTAGCTTCCGATTCTCAATGGCATTTATTATTGCCTGGAGGTTAGAACCACGCCCTGATACAAGAACTCCTAAATTCATGGTATCATATTCTACTCTATGTAAAGTCAGAGGAGGTAAAAAATGAACGTAGAGTTCATAGGTAGGGGCATTGAGTGGACAGATGCAATGAAAGCCTTTGTGGAAGGTAAGCTTGAAAAGTTTAACAGGTTTCTGAAGGAAGCGGAGGAAGACCAGGTGGAGGTAGTAGTGACGCTCTCTACGTCAAGGGCAAAGCAGAAAGGCTTTGCAGGCGATAGTAGACCAACCTTGTATAGAGTTGACATGGATATATATCTGAAGACCTGGGGTGGTGGTGCCTTGCATGCGTGGGATGAGGATGTTGACCCTTTCTCAGCCCTTGACAGGGTTATGGACGAAATAGAAAGACAGCTCATAAAACTAAAGCAAAGAAGGCATGAGCTAAGACGTAAGGGACATAGGATAAAGGAGGAAATGATAAGGGAAGAAATAAGACCTCACGAACCGGAGGAAAGACCTCTTATAGTGGAAGAAGAACTTGTAATAGAGAAGCCTATGAGCGTGGAAGATGCGGTCTTTGAACTTCAGGAATCTGGAGTTTATTTCCTCCCATTCATTGATGCAGAGACAGGCACGCTTAGGATAGTATACAGGAAAAGAGGTGGAAATTACGGAGTTATAAACACCAAGTGTAAGGGTTTTGGCGACTAGTCTTTGAAAAATGTTGACCAACGAAGACAAATGTTGTGCCTCTTTGGTTTTTAAAGCGGGGTGCGGAAGGTGAATACCGACAAAGGCTCGCCTAACCGTGTTAGGTGAGATTGGTGTTTACACTGCACTCTGCAAGCCCTTATCAGGTGGGTATAAAAAGCCTTCTTGATGAGCGGTATTAGTGCCTTTGGAGTAAGGCTATTTTTGTCGGTGAACCCTAAACCCGAGATGGGATAATGTCCCTAAAAGGGATATTTGTCTATGCTAAGGGATACTCTATGAGGGGGTAGCCCCCTTAAGGGCATACCTCCCTTTCTTCAACCTTTACCACTTTGCCGTTTTGATAGTAGGTGGTCCTTACGATTCTACAGTTACCCCTTGAAGCCACAGGCTCGGCATATACCCTTTCTCTTCCATCTTCAGACCTATACTCCACTGGTTTATTTTGCATGGCAGCTTCCCTTGATGCTCTTGCAGCCACTTCAGTTATTGTTCCTCCTATAACCGCACCTAACGCACCACCTATGACCGCACCACGCCATCTGTTTTCTTTATCAATGAGAGCTCCTGCTACAGCACCGCCTGCTGCTCCTACAGTGGCACCCTCATAGGTTCTCTGTGTGGTTACTTGACCACAGGAAAAGATAAAACCTGCGGAGAAAGTGGTAAAAAGGATAATCGCCTTCTTTCTCATACTTACACCTCCTTGCTTATAATTATAAGACGTTTTTCCTTAAAATTTCATTAAAAATTTCCAGAGACCTCCATGCTCCTTGGTCAAGTCCATAGTCAAGACAAAGGGTAAAGTAGTCCTTGATGTATTCTTGTCCATAACCGTGAACTTCAAGGTTTCCTTCTTTTAAGTCTTTGAAAAACTCCTCCTTTGACCTTTTACACTGTTCCCATATAAAGCCTTCTAACCACTCTGGAGCATCTCTTCTTACTAAAAAAAGGGCAAAGACAAAGGGAAGTCCGTATAGGCGAAACCACTCTTCGCCAAGGTCATATACATACTGCCACCTGTTGGAAGATTTTTCCCTTATAGCTTCATCACCTATTAACATAAGAGCATCCGCATCATCTTTGGCTTGAACTATGTTTGGACTGTTTTTGTATACTTCCTTCACTATATATAGGGCAAGCAGTTTGGATGTCATAGAGGCAGGAGTTAGGTATAAACTTTCTATAAACTCAAGAGGCTTTTTGGAAAATATAAGGACAGAGCAAGCCTTTTCCTTTGAGGATATGGATACATCAGGGACAACCCTGTAGTTTTCTGGATAGAGCAAAAACTCCACAGAGGAGACTATACCAGCTTGTATATGACCTTCTCTAAGTTTTTTTACAAGCTCTGAGGGATGACCTTCTACCAAGCTCACTTTGGAATTGTCCCATCGGTAGAAAAGAGGTAAAGTGTTCAAGTAACTTACTTTACCTACACTTATCATTAAACCTTTCTTGAAAGCTCTATAAACTCTTGCAGTTTTTTGTAGGCTTTTCCAGAATGGATGGATTCCTTTGCCATATCAAGGGCAGTATTTCTGTCCTCTGTAGCTCCAGAAACAAGTATTCCAAACATGGAATTTAATAAAACCATGTAGTATGCAGGTGAAACCTCACCCTTTAACACAGAGAGCACCATTTTTGAGCTTTCATCCACAGAAGATACCCGTATGTATTCAATGGGATAAGTCTTAAAGCCCACCTCTTCTGGATGAAAGTCATACAAAAAGACCTCACCATCCTTTAACTCCGCAATACGCGTAGGTGCACTTATGGATACCTCATCCATACCATCCTTTCCATGCACTACAAAGGCTCTTTTTATTCCCATACCTTTTAGGGCAAAGGCTACCTTGTCCACAAGATGGTCGGAGAAAACTCCCAAGAGCTGTCTTCTTGCATCCGCTGGATTTGAAAGGGGTCCCACCAAGTTAAATATGGACCTTAAGCCTACTTCCCTTCTTGGACCTATGACCCTTTTCATGGCAGGGTGAAACATAGGAGCAAACATAAAGCCTATTCCTATCTCTTCTATGAGTTTCTTTACTTGTTCCGCATTGAGGTCTATTTTTGCTCCAAGATACTCTAACAGGTCCGCACTACCACTCTTTGAAGATACAGACCTATTACCATGCTTGGCAACCCTTATGCCAGCACCCGCTAAAACAAAAGCAACCGCAGTAGAGACATTGAAAGTCTCCGTCATATCGCCACCCGTTCCGCAGGTATCCACCAAGTTTTCCTTGTCTGTTATTTCAACCCTTGTTGCTTTTTCTCTGAAAAAGCTCGCAGCACCCTCTATCTCCTCTGGCGTTTCTCCTTTCATCTTTGTGCCAATAATAAAGGCACCTATCTGGGCGTCGGTGGCTCTACCTTCCACTATGTCCTCAAGGGCTTGTCTGACTTCTTCCTTCGTAAGGTTTTGAAACTCAGAGAGCTTTCTTAGTATTTCCTTCATAGTTAGAAATTATACAGTGCCTTCTCTCCTTAGGCTTTCCCTTGAAACTATGTAGCTTTTCCTCATAATAGCCCTGTTGAGCGCGTCCACAAAACCGCTTACGCTTGCTTTTATTATATCCACATCAACTCCTCTTCCGCTTGCCTTAACTCCATCCAGCTCTATCACAAGCCTTGATTCCGCCTGAGCGTCCGTGTTAGGAGTTAGTGCTTTGATAGAAAAGTCCAAGAGCTTAGGTTCTACTCCAAGGGCTTTCTGTATTGCTCTTATTATGGCATCTACGGGTCCATTACCAGTAGAGGTGGCGGTTCTTTCCTCTCCCTTATAGGTGAGCACCACGGTAGCGGTAGGCAAGAGCTTGTCTCCTGTCTGAACTTGATAGTGGATAACCCTTATGGGCTCTTCCTCTTCATGCTTTACAAACTCCTCATAAACCAGTGCCTCTATGTCCTCTTCGTATACCTCCTTCTTCTTGTCCGCAAGGGCTTTGAATTTCTCAAAAATCCTGTCTAAGTCTTCCTCTGAAAACTCAAAACCCATTTCCTTTAACTTGCTCCTTAGGGCGTGCCTGCCGGAGTGCTTTCCGAGGATTATGCGAGTTGAGGGAAAGCCTACGTCCTCTGGGGACATAATCTCGTAGGTGAGGGGGTTTGAAAGCACACCATGCTGGTGAATGCCAGACTCGTGAGCAAAGGCGTTATCACCTACTACCGCCTTATTGGGTTGGACAAAACTGCCTGTAATCCTACACAAGAGCCTGCTTGTCCTATATAGCTCTTTGGTGTTTATGTTGGTGTATAGACCTCCGAAGAAGTCCTTGCGAACCTTCAAAGCCATAACTATCTCTTCCAAGGCTGCGTTTCCTGCCCTTTCTCCTATACCGTTTATGGTGCACTCTACCTGTCTTGCTCCGTGCTTTACCGCTATAAGAGAATTGGCAACCGCCATCCCAAGGTCGTCATGACAGTGAACGCTTATTATTGCCTTGTCAATATTTGGAACATTGTTTCTTATACTCTCTATAAGGTCCGCAAACTCCTCTGGAACTGTATAGCCAACGGTGTCTGGTATGTTTATAACGGTAGCACCAGCCTTTATGGCGGTCTCTATTACCTTGTACAGAAAATCCCTCTGACTTCTGGTTGCATCTTCGCAAGAGAACTCCACATCGTCGGTAAACTTCCTTGCGTATTCTACCGCTCTTTTTGCCCTTTCTAAGACCTCTTCTGGAGACATCCTCAACTTATACTTCATGTGTATTTCAGAGGTGGCTATAAAGGTGTGAATCCTCTTTCTCTCTGCTGGTGCAAGAGCTTGACCTGCCAGCTCTATGTCCCTTTCTAAAGCCCTTGCAAGGGAGCATATTATGGGTCCTTTTACTTCTCTTGCTATGGTTTGAACCGCTTCAAAATCCCCCTTTGATGCTGCAGAAAAGCCTGCTTCTATTACATCTACGCCAAGTTTTGCAAGCTGTTGTGCCATCTGGAGTTTTTCCTCTGTGGTCATTGAAAAGCCCGGTGCCTGTTCTCCATCTCTCAGCGTTGTGTCAAAGATATATACTCTGTCCATCCTTTACCTCCTTGTAAATGATAATAATTCGCAATTTACCTTCTGTCAAGAGCCCCTCTTTCAAAAGGTAGTTATCCCAAAACTATAACTTTACGCTAAATTACCTCGGCTGTCAGGTTTTATCAAAATCTTCGGTTTTGTTATTAATCATGAAGAAAAACTCTAAGGAGGGAATGCAATGAGAAAACTTGCACTTACTTTCCTTGCCTGCGGGCTTGGAGTGTCATCCGCTTTTGCGGAAACAGGTTTTAAACTGCGTGAGACCAGTTTTAGCCTTTCGGTTAGGGACTTTAGCTGGAAGGAAACGATTGATGGCAAGAAGATGGTTCATGAGAAGGGTAAACTCTATGGCATAGTGGGTGAGGAAGAGCGAAGGCTTTTTGGCACTGTAGACTACAGACTCAGAGGAGAGATATATGCTGGTAGGGTTGACTATAAGGGACATGCGGTAGAGCCTGATACGGGAGATATGTATCCTATAACTACTAAAACCACATACTTAGTGTTTGACATTGAAAATAGTTTTGGAAGAAAGTTTATGTTCAAGCAAGGCAATGCGGATATTTCCATATTTCCCTATGTAGGTTTGGGAGTGCACTTTTGGTTTAGAGAAAGTGATGATGCGGAGTATATAGACGAGAATGGAAATCCACAAGTGGCCTCTGGATATTTGGAGGTTTACAGAGTAATATATTCTCCCATCGGTCTGCAAACAAGGCTGAAATACAAAGGGGTGGATATAACTCTCTACGGGCAATACCACTATAACTTCTTTATAAGGGAATGGGTAGATATAGGGGATGGTGCAACCTTAAAGCCAAAGAGAGGTAATGCCTATAGAATTGGGGCAAAGGCTGGATATAAGTGGTTTTTTGCGGAGGTTTTCTATGACTACATGCATCTGAAAAAATCTAACACTGTGACGGTAGTGGACGAGTTAAGCGGAATTGCTCTTGACATCTACCAACCTGATAGCAAGAGGAAGATGGTGGGGGTTAATGTGGGAATAAGGTTCTAAGATAAAAACCTTATCCTTTTCCGCGGGTGGGGTAGACCGCAGATTACTGCCCCGCCCTGTAAAAAATCATTGAATGCCCTTTCTCAAAACACATATAATTAATGCCTATGGCTATAGACAAGGAAAAAATTAAGCAGGCTATAAGGCTCTTCCTTGAGGGTATAGGAGAAGACCCAGACAGGGAAGGTCTAAGGGAAACTCCAGACAGGGTTGCCCGTATGTGGGAAGAGTTTGAAAGGCAAAGGGAGTTTAATTTCAAACTCTTTGAGGAGTTTGGCTCTTACAATGAGATGGTGCTGGTCAAGGATATAACCATATATTCCTTTTGTGAACACCACCTATTGCCCTTTTTTGGAAAAGCCCACATAGCCTATATACCAGATGGAATAGTATGCGGTCTTTCCAAGTTGGTTAGAAGCGTGCGAGCCTTTGCCCTAAGACCTCAGGTGCAGGAAAGGCTTACAAACCAGATAGCGGACTTCCTTGTGGAACAGCTAAAGCCAAAGGGTGTGGCGGTGGTGCTTGAAATGGAGCATCTTTGCATGTCCATGAGGGGTGTAATGTCTCCGGGGCATCTTACCGTTACGTCTGCTCTTAGAGGCTTATTCCTTAGCGATATAAGGACAAGGGAGGAGTTTTTAAAGCTCATAGGCAAGCATTCTCTATGAAGCTGTGTCTGATAGCTGGCTCTGGAGAACTGCCAAGAGTTTTTCTAAAAAGTGCAAGGGAAAAGGGTGTTGAGGTCTTTGTGGCGGGGGTTAAGGGTATAACGGACCTGCAAGCGGACGAATACTTTCCCTTAGGCAGGATAGAAAGGCTACTCAAAACTCTTGAGAAAAAGGGGATAAAAGACATAGTAATGTTAGGAAAGTTTGAGCATAGTCTCATATTTTCTCACCTTTTGACCCTTGATGAGCTTGCCATAAGGATATTAAGGAAAGCCAAAGATAAAAAGCCTCAGACCCTCATAAAAACGCTCATGGAGGAGCTTGAGGCTCTTGGTTTTGAATTTCCAGACCCAAAGCCTTACCTTGAAGAACTTCTTGCACCTGCAGGTAAGATATCTTCCAAAGAGCCATCTAAGGAAGCCATGGAAGACGGTCTTTGGGGCTTTCCTATAGCAAGACAGATAGCAGACCTTGACGTGGGACAAACTATTGTGGTAAAGGATAAGGCGGTGGTGAGCGTGGAGGCTATGGAGGGCACTCAAAAGGCTATAGAAAGGGCTGGTGAGCTTGCGGGAAAGGGCTGTAGGGTTATAAAGGTGGCAAGAAGAAGCCAAGACTTTCGCATAGATGTGCCTACTGTAGGTCCGAAAACCATTGAAGCGATAAAGAAGATAAAAGGAGATACGCTTTTTGTAGAGTCTGGAAAGGTATACCTCTTGGAAAAAGAAAAGCTCATAAAACTCGCAGACAAGTATGGTATAGCGGTTTATGGACTTTGAAGGAAAAACTCTATGGCGGTTTTTGGCTCACCTTGGAATACTACCCTACCCTCTTTGAAGACAAAAACCCTATCGCACCTTAGTATGTTGGAAAACCGGTGTGCAACGAGCACTATGGTCTTGTCCTTGAACCTCTCAAACAGGTTGTTTAGAACCTCTTCTTCCCTCTTGGCATCAAGGGCGGAGGTAACTTCGTCAAGCAAAAGAACCTCTGGAGACCTCAAGAAAAGCCTTGCAAGAGCAAGCCTTTGCCTTTCTCCACCTGATAGGCTCTTTGGACTTACCTGTTGGTCAAGGTCCTTTACAAAATCACAACCCGCAAGCCTAAGGGCTTCCCAAAGCTCTGCCTCGTCCCTGTCTTCTGCAATAAGGAGGTTTTCTCTAACCGTGCCGGGAAAAACAAAGCTGTCTTGAGACAGAAACAGAAAGAGTTCTCTTAGCTCCTCCTTCTTTATATGCTTTAACTCAAGCTCGTCTACTTTTACACTTCCCTCGTATGGCACAAAACCTGCCAAAACACGCAAGAAGGTGCTTTTTCCAGAGCCCGTATCTCCCATTATGCCTATCTTCTCTCCTCTTTTAATAGAAAGGTTTATGTCTTTTAAAAGCTCCACCCCACCAAGTTCTACCTTGAGTCCTTCTACCTTTATGCCTTGCCTTAAGCTCCTAAGAGGGAGACTTCCCTCCTCTTCCTCCTTTAGGCTAAGGACTTCTCTAATTCTCTGTATAACTGGAAGGGAGGACCTCACCTCCATCACACCCTTTTGAGCCTCCATAAGAGGGTTTTGCAAGAAGACCAGAGCGGTAATGTAGGATATGAAATCCCCAGGGGTTAAGCTACCTTCCACAATTCTATATCCACCGTAGAGTATTACCATAGCAACCACAAAGTAGCCAAAGGTGTAGTTAAAAACAGAATTCATGGCAAAGTATAGCTCCGACTTGAAGCTGGACCTAAAAAGAAGGCTATTGAGCTTTTGGAAAAGATTCTCAAACATGGACTGAGCCTTAAAGCTCCTTATACTATCAAAACCCAAAAAGGAGCTAAAGAGCCTGTCTGTGATGTTGGCATATCCCTCTTGAGCCTTCTTTATGTGTTTGCCTCTTTTTGTGCCAAAATATCTAACCGCAAAGGCAAGAAGGGGAAGGAGAATAAGAAGGCTCAGGGTAAGAACCCAGTCTCTGTATAGAAGCACTCCAAAGAGAAAAAGCACCGTTATAGGCTCTCTTATAAGCTTTATGGCATAGGAGCCTATTAGGTTTCTGTAGAGGTTCATGTCCGATATAACCCTTGAGGCAAACTCTCCTGCGGAGATGCCCATAAAGGCAGAGTAGTCTGCCCTCATGAGCCTCTCAAAGGCTTCAGCTCTTAACTTTTTCATCTCAAGCTCCGTGTATAGAGAAGAAAAGAGCCTAACTGTAAAGTTTCCCAACTGGGAAAGAAGCACCAAACCCATTAGGGCTATGACTATCTTTAATATTTGTTCTCCTTCCCTTAGCAGAAAAACCTTATCCACAAGGGATTTCATTAGAAGGCTTATGCCTGCGGTTCCGCTGGCTTCAAGTATAGAGCCTACAAGGCTAAGGAGTATAAGATGCCAATAGACCCTAAGACGCCTGATAGCCCACTTGATATTCTCCATGTGAAAGACTATTTTATTAGAGAGGTATGGTAAAGTGGATTGTAGGAATAATTTTGGCTTTTATTTTGATAGACCACCTATGGGTTCACTACGGCGGACCCTTGGCGGAGAGACTTAGAGGGGAGTATAGAGAAGAGCTAAAAAAGGGTGCTATTGAGAAGGAGGAGGTTCATCTACAACAATCCTATAGGAAAAGCATAATAGACGAAGTTTGGGAAAGAATAAAAAAGGTCTTAAAAAAGGAAGACACTTCCACCAATAACTCCTAAAGGAGGTTTTGCATGGATTTTAAGTTCAACACCATAGAAGAAGCTCTTGAGGACATAGCTCAGGGGAAGATGGTTATAGTGGTGGATGACCCAGACAGGGAAAACGAAGGCGACCTTGTTATGGCTGCAGAGAAGGTAACACCAGAAGCTATAAACTTTATGGCAAAGTATGCAAGGGGACTTATATGCTTGACGCTAACACCTCAAAGGTGTGATGAGCTTGACCTATATCCAATGGCGGTAAGAAACACAGACCCAAAGGGCACTTATTTTTGTGTATCCATAGATGCTCACCCTAAGTATGGCACTACCACAGGCATCTCTGCCTTCGACAGGGCTATAACCATAAAACTTGCGGTAAGTCCAGATGCAAAACCATCGGACTTTATAAGACCGGGGCATGTGTTTCCTCTTAAGGCAAAGCCAGGGGGTGTTTTGGAAAGAGCAGGGCATACAGAGGCAAGCGTAGACCTTGCAAGGCTTGCAGGTCTTTATCCTGCGGGTGTTATCTGCGAGATAATGAAAGATGATGGCACAATGGCAAGACTGCCAGACCTTATGGAGTTTGCCAAAAGGTTTGACCTAAAGATAATAACCATAGCGGACCTTATAAGATACAGGCTAAAGAGGGAAAGGCTGGTGGTGCGCGAAGCTACCGCAAACCTACCCACAAGGTATGGCTTTTTCAAGATACATGCATACAGACATGTACTCACTGGGGAGGAGCAAGTAGCCCTTACCATGGGTGAGTGGAAGGAGGATGAACCTGTTTTGGTAAGGGTGCATTCTGAATGTCTTACCGGGGATGTTTTTAAATCTCTTAGGTGTGACTGTAGGGGACAGCTTGAAACCGCAATGGAAATAATAGCCCAAGAAGGCAAAGGAGTGCTTGTATACATAATGGGTCACGAAGGCAGAGGCATAGGCATAGTTAACAAGATAAAGGCTTACCAACTTCAAGATATGGGATATGACACGGTGGAAGCCAATGAAAAGATGGGATACCCTGCGGACCTAAGAGATTATGGTATTGGTGTTCAGATACTCCTTGACCTTGGTGTGAGAAAGATGAGGCTTTTGACCAACAATCCTCGGAAGATAGTAGCCCTTGAAGGCTATGGTCTTGAGGTGGTAGAAAGAGTGCCACTTAAACTCCCAGCCTGCGAGCATAATCAGAGATACTTAGAGGCAAAAAAGCTAAAACTCGGACATCTACTCTAAGGGTAAGAACACACTAAAGATGCTCCCCACACCTTCTTTGCTCTGCACCTCTATTTTCCCGCCGTGAGATAAGGCTATATGCTTTACGATAGAGAGACCAAGACCAGTCCCACCTAAGTTTCTTGACCTGGAAGGGTCTACCCTATAGAATCTTTCAAAGATAAAGGGAATATGCTCTTTTGGTATGCCTATGCCAGTGTCTTGAACTTGCAGTTGCACGTATTGGTTTTCTCTTTTGGCTTTAACTTCCACTTTTCCTCCCTCCTTGTTGTATTTTATGGCGTTGTCCACAAGGTTTTTAAGAAGAAGGAAAAGCTTGTCCCAATCTCCTTTAACCTTCAGCTCCTTATCTACGGAATTTATAAGGCTTATGTTTCTCTCTTTTGCCTGTGGCTCTAATAGGTCAAAGACTTCCTCAACTAAGAGCCTAAGGTCCACATCCTCCCTCTTTATTCTTTCCTCACCAGACTCCAACTTGGTAAGTATAAGAAGGTCTTCTACAAGCCTTCTCATGTCCTCAACACGTTTGAGGGCTTTCTCCAAAAATACTTTTTTCTCCTCCCTGTCCTCTTCTTCGTATAGGGTCTCCAAAAGGCTTTTAAGCACCGCTATGGGTGTTTTCAGTTCATGAGACACGTTAGCAACAAACTCCCTTCTTGACCTTTCATACCTTCTTAGCTCCGTTATATCCGAAAAACGAACCACAGTAAGCTCGCTACCTGTAAAGGCATACAGGGTATACTCCCTCTCCTCATGGTCAAAGTTGCAAACCCTGTCCTTTTTCTCTGAGAGGGCTTCCGCAAGACAGCTCACCACTGTAAGGTTGTTGACACACTCATAGTAGGGTTTACCTTCAAAGTTTTCTCTTAAAAGCCTTCTTTTCAATAGAAAATCGTTGCCAAAAACCACCCTTCCTTCCTTGTCAATAAGCAGATAACCCTCACCTACCTGACTGAGAAATTCCTTAAGAAGGCTCATGAGAGTAAAGAAGGTTAACTATCTTCTCAATCCTTTCCTCAAGCTCTTGCTCTGTGCTTGCAATTATGTTTATGTGTCCCATCTTTCTTTTTGGCTTTTTATCCTTTCCATACCAGTAGAGCTTTGTTCCCTCAAGGGAGAGAAGGCTTGACAGGTCTATATCCTCTAAGGAGAGCCCTAAGATGTTAACCATGCCTGAAGGCAGTTTAAGCCTTGTTGAACCCAGTGGAAGACCACATATAGCCCTTAGCAAGTTTTCAAACTGAGAGGTATAGCAGGCATCAAGGCTGTAATGCCCCGTGTTGTGAGGTCTGGGTGCAAACTCGTTTATAAGGACTTTACCATCCCAAGTGTAGAAAAACTCCACCGCCAAAAGACCCACAAGGTTTAAATCCTCCATTAGAGACAAAACTATATCCTCTGCCTCTTTTATGGAAAAACTCCTCGTTTGGTTATAGAGTAAAATTCCTCCCTCGTGGTGGTTTACAGTAAGAGGATAAAGTTTGCTGTTGCCCTTTTGGTCTCTTACACCTATGAGAGAAAACTCAAAGCTAAAATCCACAAACCGCTCTATTAGGAACTTCTCTCCTTCAGTATGATTTTTTAGAATGTCCTCCACATCCTCTAAGTAGTAAACCCTATACTGTCCCTTTCCATCGTATCCTAAACTTTCTGACTTTACCACACAGGGAAGTCCAAAATTCTTTACTTTCTCCCTTAAGTCTTTCCAACTTGCGGTGGTAAACTCTGCGGTAGGATAGCCTCTTTTTCTGTAAAATTCCTTTTCTCTTATCCTGCTCCTTTTTGTCTCAAGCACGTTCAAAGAGGGTGTGGTAAGGTCATAAACCTTTTCTAAAACCTCTTGGTGTATATGTTCAAACTCATAGGTAATAACATCACAAGTTTTTATAAACTCTTCTACCCTATCTGGTGGAAACCACCTGTCTGATATTTTGCTTGCGGGAGACCTGGGGTCTGGGTCAAGGACAAAAAACTCAAAGCCTAACTTCCTGCCCTCAAGGATGGTCATCCAGCCGAGCTGTCCACCTCCAAGGATGCCCACACGCATAAGAAAATTTTACTTCTTCAACAGGCTAAAAAGAAGGGTAAGAAGTAAAGAGAGGACTACGCTCAGTATTATGGAAGTGCCGAGGGGAAAGTAGAAAGTAAAGTTATCCCTTTTTATCACAATGTCCCCTGGAAGTCTTCCAAGCCCAAGGGGAAGTTTCTCAAAGAAGGTAAGCAGTAATCCCAAGATGAGGAGGACAAAGCCCATTAGCAAAAGCACCTTGCCCACCTCGCTCATGCGGTAAGCCTCCTTTTCCTAAAACATTATGAAAGCTATAATTTCTGCAACAGCTCTGTAGAGCTATGCCAGTGTTTATTTTAAAACACCTTCTTCCTCAAGGGTTGGGTCTGGTCTTTTACCGGTGAGTATTTCAATGAGCTCCTTTACACTTATTATTCCTTGCCTTTTAAGTAGGTGTCCGTTTGCACCACTTATGAATATACCCTCCTCGTAGTTTCCAAGCCACGCAGAGCCGAGCCTGTCCGCTATGCAAAAGCCTACCTTCTTAGCTTCTTCTCCCTTGTTGCAGGGTGTTATACAATGAGAAACACAGCCGTTCCACCCATTGTATCCGGCAAGAAGCCTTTCTATAAAGGGTGTTCTTACAACCCTTAGTGGATATCCTACAGGAGATTTAAAGAGAATTATGTCCTCTTCCTCCGCATTAAGCAGTATCTCTTTATATATCGGTGGTGCATCACATTCATGAGTAGCTATAAAACGCGTTGCTATCTGCACACCGCTTGCACCCCTCTCCATGTAGTAGACTATGTCCTTATAGCTCCAAATACCACCAGCCACTATAACCGGAATGCCTCCCCACCTTTGAGCCTCTTCAAGGACGGAAGGGAAAAGGTTCTCAAGTTGATATTCTGGCATAAAGCACTCTTCGTATTTAAAGCCTTGATGCCCTCCAGATTTTGGTCCCTCAAGAACTACCGCATCAGGAAGCCTTTTGTATTTTTTCTCCCAAGTCCTGCATATAAGGTTAAGGGCTCTGGCAGAAGAAACTATGGGAATTAACGCCACATCCGCATCACCTACATATTCAGGAAGCCTGAGGGGAAGACCCGCACCAGATATTATGGCATCCGCACCAGCTTCAACTGCATCTTGTGCAACCCTTCCGTAGTCGGTTATGGCACAGAGTATGTTTACTCCTATAGCACCATTACCTTCCGAAATCCTCTTTGCTTCCTTTATTATCCTTGTGAGAGCTTCCTTGTTGTGAGTGTATATTGACCCTATAGGTCTTCCAAACTTGTCTCTTTTAACAAGCTCCGGGTATCTATAGCCAGTGCCCACCGCAGATACAACACCCACCGCACCCTCTCTTGCTACAGCACCAGCGAGCTTTTCCCAAGAGATACCCACTCCCATCCCACCTTGAATTATGGGAATTGGAACAGTCTTGTTTCTAAGTTTTAAAGGTTTCAAGGACATATTAGCCTCCTGTTTATAAATATATGCCAAGTCCTTGTGAGAGCAAACTAAGTTATCTCTTCTTCGTAGTCTTCCTTTGAGCCTATAATTCTTAGAATCACCTCGTAGCCTAAGCTCTTACAAATATCATTTAGGTTTATGTCCATGTTCTCCAATAGAATACGCAGGAAATATACTTGGTCGTTTGTGGGTGCTATGTATTGGCTGTTATGTTCCTTTTTATAAAGGTCTATAAGGTTTGATACTTCACTTTTACTAAGAAGTCCCTTTCCGAGGGCGTATTCTATAACTTCCTTGCTGTTAGAAAAGCCTGCAGATTTTAACAGGTCAGCAAGAGGTTTGCTTTGGATATAATCTTTAACCCTTTCGTAGAGCATGCCCGTTATGATAGCATCCCTTAGGTTATATTCTGCCACCTTCTTGTATTCCTTATTTAAGAAAGCATCTCTCACCTTTGAACCATCCATATCGCTTTTGTCTATAGAGAGGTTGAGCCTTTTTGCAATAAAGTTGAGAGAGTAGTTATTTCTACCTACATTAAACACTTCCTTTAGGTCTATGTGATTTTGGTTTTTAGAATAGTAGCTTTGATTCTTTGAAGGGAAGTATTTAAAGAAGGCAACATGTTTTATACCCTGTAGTATTGTTCTTATTTTGATAAACTCCATATCAAAGTCCCTTCCATGAAAGGTAATAAGCATATCCACATCTTTTAGCTGTTCCCAAAGGACTTCAAGAAGTCTTTTCTCCGCAGAAAGAAGCCCATCCTTTATAGATAAAGAGGTATATAGGGTTTCTATGTTTCTACTATCTACTGTGATATTGGACTTTTCTTTTTTATCTTCTTCAGCCATATAAAAGACATATCCTACATTCTCCTCCAAGAAGAAGAGAGAAAAGGAAATTAAGAGGGAAACATAAGGGTTTGTTGCAAGGTCTCTGTGAAAGCTCTCTTCAGAGGGATAGTCTTTTCTTCCTTTAAGATATGAGAGCTCTTGTTCGGTAAGTTCCTCTATGGGACAAAAGGTTTCAATGTCAAAGCTAACAACCTTTTTCATATTATCCCTCCCATCTGTATTTTATTTTAAACCAAAAGTTTTACTTATGGAGTGTATAAAAAAGCTTTATTGACCAGAGGCTCTTGG
>JBBKAW010000042.1:0-7844 GCA_037722135.1 Aquificaceae bacterium | reverse complement strand
AAGGAAATTTGTGGGTTATTACTTTGATTTTCTCCGGACAAACCCATACGGATATGAAGCCCTTGAACCTCAAAACCTCTTTGGAAACTGGGACTTTATAAAATACAAGCTAAAAGTTCTCTTCCCAGAGCTTACCCTTGATGAGATAGAAAGGTTTAAGTTCAAGAGAAGGGAATTTATAGAATACGCAAAGAAAAAGACTGGTGAAAGTGAGGAAGTAATAGAATCAAAGCTAAGCAAGGCAACGTGGTATGAAACAGTCCCATACCTTGAACTTGAGGAAGAGATGTCAAAGCAGTGGCATCCTGAACCCATAATGACCGACGAGGACTGGAAGTTTATAAAAAGACATATAAAGGGAAGAAAGAACGTGGTGATTTTCCAAGATGGGAAAGAAAAGCTCGTTTACGTGGAGGTAGACATACCCGATGAGGAGCTTGATAAATACAAGAAAGATAGAAATAGGTTAAAAAGACTTTTAATGCAAAAGTATAACCTCCCTGAGGATGGTGCGGAGCAGATACTAAGAAAGGCTGGCTGGGAGTCTGAAACCTACCACATAATACCACCAGTCCACACGGATGTGGTCTTAGACTATGGAGAGATTGAAAAGAAATTGGAGGAAGAAGGGAAAGAGGAAGCAAATGTTAGCTACCATGAGCTTGCCAACTTTATAAGATATCTGGGCGGTCTTGAACTGGAAGAGCTAAACTACTTTGAGCTGATATACGACAAGGTAGAACCAGAAGTCCAGAGCATCCTTGACCAGGTCATAAGAACTCAAAGGAGAATATTGGGTAAGCTCTTTGGAATATTCTACACCGTTGACCCTCTTATGGCGGAAGCCATCCTAACCATAAAGCCAGAAAGGTTTGAGTTTCTAAAATCCCTTACGGTAAAGGAAACGGTTAGAAACAAGGAGTTTAACCTATACTCTAACCTTGCTGCGTGGAACATAGTAAAGGATAGGATAGTTTCCCGTTTTCCTGAAGTTAGCTATGAGGAGATAGAGGAGTATAAGGGTAGGAGGCAGGACTTTGTGAAACTGCTTATGGAGAGGACAAAGAAATCACAGGAAGCTGTAGAAAGGGGGCTTGAGGAGTGCGGATGGCTCAAAAGTGAAGAAATACCTCCTTTCCTAAGACAGATAGGACCATAAGCTGGTAAAATCTTAACTTATGCTGAAGGACTTGCTTGTAAAAAACAATACAAAGATACTCATGGTGGTCCTTGATGGTCTTGGTGGGCTACCTGTGAAGGATACAAAGACGGAGCTTGAGCTTGCCAACACTCCAAACCTTGACCGCTTAGCCAAAAGGTCTGCCCTTGGCATGCATATTCCTGTGGACTATGGTATAACACCGGGTAGTGGTCCTGGTCATCTGGGTATTTTTGGCTACAATCCCTTGGAGTATCAAATAGGTAGGGGTATATTAGAGGCTCTTGGACTTGGGCTTGAGGTGAGGGATACGGACATAGCCATAAGAGGAAACTATGCCACGGTGGAGAGGGTGGATGGTAGGTTAATAGTAAAGGATAGGAGGGCAGGAAGGATTCCTACGGAGGAGAACAGAAGGATAACTAAGAAGCTCTCAGAGGCGATAAGGGAAGTGGATGGTGTAAGGGTGTTTTTTGCTCCGGGTATGGAGCACAGAGTTGCCTTGCTCTTGAGGTTTCCAGAGGCTCTTCCAGAGGGTAGCGACCGTATAAGGGACACAGACCCACAAAAGGAAGGACTTGAACCTATAGAGCCGAAAGGCTTAAACGAAGCGTCAGAAAAGGTGGCTCATGTTTTGAGAAGACTTTTGGAAAAAATAGAGGAAGTGCTCGCAGATGAGCCAAAGGCTAACTATATGCTTTTGAGGGGTTTTTCTCAAAAGCCAAAGATGGAAAGTTTTGAAGAGAGGTTTGGTCTAAAAGCCTGTGCTATTGCGGTCTATCCCATGTATAGGGGTCTTGCAAGCCTTGTGGGTATGGAGCTCATAGACTTTGAGGGTCAGTCCATACAAGACCAGATAATGGCTCTCAAAGATGTCTGGCAGGACTATGACTTTTTCTTCCTGCATATAAAGAAAACGGACTCTTACGGTGAGGATGGCAACTATGAAGGCAAGATAAGGGTGATAGAGGAGTTTGACAAACATCTGCCAGAGCTTTTGGAGTTAAAACCAGACGTGTTTGTTATAACAGGAGACCACTCCACTCCCTCCGTGCTAAGAGGACACTCTTGGCATCCTGTGCCAGTGCTTTTGCATTCTCCTTATGTGCTGGGTGGAACTTCAGAAAGGTTTACAGAGAGGGAGTGTTTGAAGGGTGAGCTTGGCATTTTTCCCGCAGAAAAGCTCATAAATCTCATGTTGGCACACTCTCTAAGGCTTGCCAAGTTTGGTGCTTGAGATAAATTCTATGGCATGAAGACGCAAACAGAGATTTACGATAAAGTCCTTGAAGGAGAAAGGATAAGCCCAGAGGAAGCCCTTAGGCTCTTTGAGGAAGACCTATCCACTCTTGGCTTTCTTGCCAACGAGATAAGGAAAAGACATCATCCTGAGAACATAGCTACCTTTGTAATAGACAGAAATGTCAACTACACCAATGTGTGTGTTGCTGGGTGCAAGTTTTGTGCCTTTCAGAGAAAGGTAGGGTCGCCAGAGGGTTATGTGCTTTCAAAGGAGGAAATCCTCAAAAAGGTGCAAGAGCTGGTGGATTGGGGCGGGACTACTCTACTTATGCAAGGTGGTCTAAACCCAGACCTGCCAATAGAATACTACGAAGACCTAATAAGCTCCATAAAGGAGAGGTTTCCACAAGTTCAAGTTCATTCCTTTTCCGCTCCTGAGATAGTCTATTTGGCTAAGATAGAAAGGCTAAGCATAAGGGAAGTCTTAAGAAGGTTAAAAGACGCAGGTCTTGACTCTCTGCCCGGTGGTGGTGCGGAGATTCTATCTCAGAAAGTAAGAAATTTTCTAAGCCCAGGCAAGTGCAGTGTAGAGGAGTGGGAGCTTGTGCACAAAACCGCCCATGAGCTTGGTATGACCTCTACCGCCACTATGATGTTTGGTCATGTGGAAAAACCAGAGCATATAGTGGAACACTTAGAAAGGGTAAGAAAAATACAGGATGAAACAGGTGGCTTTACCGCCTTTATACCCTGGACTTTCAAGAAGGGTAATACCCTGCTGGACAAGGTGGAGGAAGCCTCTTCTACCTACTATCTCAAGGTGCTTGCCATATCAAGAATATACCTTGACAACTTCAAGAATATACAAAGCTCTCACGTAACTCAGACCATGCAGATAGGAACGATAGGCTTACACTTTGGTGCTAACGACCTTGGCAGTGTGATGATAGAGGAGAATGTCATTTCTTCTACTTCCTACAAGGTAAGTATACCGAAGGTAGAGGACATGGTTCAAGCCATAAGGTCCGCAGGCTTTATCCCTGCCCAGAGGGACACATACTATAGGATAGTGAGGATTTTCAATTAGAGTGCTAAAATTATAAGTTCCAATGCATAGGGAGATTTCCGAGCTTATAGAGATAGGAAGGCTTTTGCATTCAAGGGGTTGGCTACCTGCAAGTGGTGGAAACCTTTCTGTGAGGCTTGAAGATGATAGGGTGCTTATTACCGCTTCAGGAAGCCACAAGGGGCATCTTACAAGAGAAGACTTTGTGGTGGTTAATCTAAAGGGAGAGGTATTAGAAGGCTCAAAAAAGCCTTCTGCAGAAACGGAGCTTCATCTCTTAGTCTATAGGGTTTTTCCAGAGGCAAAGTCCGTCTTGCATGTGCATTCTATAAACTCCACGTTAATATCAAGAATGGCACAAGAAGACATAAGGCTTGAAGGGTATGAGCTTCTGAAAGCCTTTGAGGGTATAAAAACCCACGAAACGAGTATAAGCGTGCCTGTCTTTGAAAACTCCCAAGACATGGAGGAATTATCTAAGAGAATTGAGAAAAAGCTGAGAGAAGAAAAGGTTTACGGCTTTCTCCTTAGGTCTCATGGCTTATACACATGGGGTAAAAGCATAAGGGAGGCTTATATAAGGCTTGAGGCTTTTGAGTTTCTTTTTGAGTGTGAGCTTAGGCTAATGCGTTTGGCATGAAGGCAAGGCTTTATATTGCAGATGCAAGAAGTATGAAAGAGTTGAGCGACGAGAGTATAGACCTTGTCATTACCTCACCGCCCTATTGGCACATCAAAGACTATGGAGTTGAAGGTCAAATAGGATATGGACAGAGCCTGCATGAGTATTTAAAAAGCCTATATGCGGTCTTTAAAGAATGCTACAGGGTTCTAAAGGGAGGAACTAAACTTTGCATAAACATAGGAGACCAGTTTGCCCGTAGCATAGTTTATGGAGCGTATAAGGTCATACCCATCCATGCAGAGATAATATGCATGTGTGAAGAAATAGGCTTTGACTATATGGGTGCTATAATATGGCAGAAAAAAACCACTATGAATACCACAGGTGGGGCAAACGTAATGGGTAGTTTTCCGTATCCACCAAATGGTGTTGTAGAAATAGACTATGAGTTTATACTAATTTTTAAAAAAGAAGGTAAACGCAAGGTTGAAAAAAGCGTTAAAGAGGCTTCAAAATTGACAAAGGAAGAATGGAAGGAATATTTCTCTGGTCATTGGAAATTCGCAGGTGCAAGACAAGTTGACCACGAGGCGGTTTTTCCGGAAGAGCTTCCAAGAAGGCTAATAAAGATGTTTTCCTTTGTAGGAGACACGGTGCTTGACCCTTTTGCAGGCAGTGGGACAACTCTCAAAGTAGCCTTGGAGCTTGGTAGAAGAGCCATAGGCTATGAGATAAAGGAAGACTACATTAAATTGGTGAGAGAGAAATTAGGTTTGTTTGGGCTTGAGGTCATAAAAAGAGAAGTTCAGGACTATAAGGTAGAAGAGGTCAATTATGAGCCAAAGATAAAAGATGCTAAGCCATTGATTGATGAAAAGAAGTTTAAGTTTAACGGAGATAGATTATACAAAGTTATAAAAGTGCTTTCAGAAGATACCCTTTTACTTTCTACTGGCATTAAAGTAAAACTGGCTGGTGTAAGAATTAAGGATAAGAATTCTGCTTTAGAATATTTGAACCGTTATGTAAAGGGTAAAGAAGTGTTTTTGAAGTTTGTGAGTAATAGTAAGGAAAGTCCTCATGATACAGTTGTTGCCAGAGTATTTCTCAAAAACAAAATCCACATAAATAGAAAGATGGTGCAGATGAATATTGCGGAGGAATTTTTAGATGAGTAAGTCCGAGAGGAATAAGAAGGAGTGGATTTTAAATATAGCCACAAATCGCTGGCAATTTAATAGACCAAAATATGTGGGAAAGGTAGCGGAAGAGATAAGAAAATGCTCTCCAAAAACTCTACAGGATTGGATTGAATATTACAGGAATATGGTAAGACCAGAAAAGTATAGAGAGATGAGTAAACATATTCCAAACTTTACTATTGATGAATATCTTGATTTTATAGGTCATGAACTTTGTAAGAAAATTCATGAAGTTATGAAAAAGGAAATAGAAAACATAAAGGATGAAGACTGCGTATCTTACATAAGAGAGCTGGTTTTTAAAAGAACTTTTCATGGTTATATTACTGAGAAATATACAGTTTATGAGCGCTTAGAAAAGGAACTTGGAGTTGAAATAAAACCTGCACCAGATTCATGGGATAGAAGATATAATATTGACTTTTATATTGAATGCAAGCAGGGTGTAATAGGTCTGCAGGTTAAGCCCATTACATATCAACAAACTCCCGAGATTCACAAGTGGATAGATTGGTTAAAAGAATCACACGAAAAGTTTAAGAAGGAAGTTGGAGGAGAGGTGTTTGTTATATTTTCTGTGAAGCTAAACAAAGATGTTAAGCGTATTCACAACGAAAGTCAAGTAATTGATTCTATCAGAAGGGCTATAATAAACTTAGGAGGTCCGAAATGAGCTTACGGTTTATGACGAGGAAGGAAGGCTTTTGGAGGTTGAAAGGGACTACGAAAAGATATCTCAGAGGCTTGCGTCCATTGGAATACGCTTTGAAAGGTGGGAGGCGAAGGCAAAACTTCCCTGGTTTGCAGGTGGCACTAAAAGGCGCTGGTATCCTTTAAAATATTCTTATGAGTGTAAGGCATCAAGTAAGGAATTATGTGGAAAAGCTTTTTGAGAATATAAAAGAAAAGGGTTTAGGTGAACATACCATATATTGCATATACTCTCCTGCGTATGTGCAAAGGGAGAGCCCGCCTGCCAATCAGATAGATGTGGAAGAGTTTGAAATAGTAGACGTAAAAGTTAACCTAAAAGACCCAGAAAGCATAAAGAAATTTCTTGATAGAACCACAAGAGAGGCTCTTGAAAACGAGGTAAAGGGTTATAACCTCCTTGCCATGGTGCTTGACAGGGATGGAGAATACTTTTTCTCTTCTGAAAACCCCATCATAGAAGAACTAAAAGATGATATAGTGGATAGGATAGAAAGGCTCAAGGAAGAATGATAAGCCTTATTCTTCTCTCCGCAGGCGAGGGAAAACGCTTTGGTAGGAAAAAGCAGTTTGAAAAGCTCTTTGGAAAGCCTCTGTTTATGCATTCCTTGGAAAGGCTTCTTGGTAAGTTTGATGAAACTATTCTTGTTTTACCTCCAGAAGATATAAACCTTAGCATTCCTGCTGGAGTGGTTAAGGTCCCTGGTGGGAAGGAGAGGCAAGATTCTGTCTTTAATGCACTTCTTGAAGCCAAAGGAGACCTTGTAGTAGTGCATGACTGTGCAAGACCCTTTGCAAGCCTTGAACTTTTTTTAAGGGTTTGTGACCTTGGAGAGTTTGAGGGAAAAATTCCTGCACTGCCCGTGAGGGACACCATAAAGAGGGTAGCCCATGGCATGGTGGTAGAAACAGTAGACAGGACAAACCTGTGGCTCTCTCAGACCCCCCAAGCCTTTAGGAAAAGAACCTTGCTTGAATGCTATTTCAAGGCGAGAAATGAGGGTTTTTGTGCCACCGATGATGCTCAACTTCTTGAAAGATATGGCTACAAGGTAGGTGTAATTCAAGGCGAGCCTACAAATATAAAAATTACATACCCAGAGGACATGCTACTTGCAGAGGCTATAGGGAAGCTCTTAGGATATGGCTAATTTCTTCAAAGGTTGAATTATCCATCTTTAGTTGCTTTCCATCCACCTCTTCCACAACCGCACAGAGCAAGAGAGAGTTTAACACAAATACGCTGTCAAAACCTTCAAGCTCAGAAACTTTCATGTAGTCTTCCTTTATCTCTAAACGCCTGCTTAAAAACTCAAGGGTAGTCCCCCACAAAAGCCCATCTTCCTTGGCAGGAGTGTATAGCTTTGAACCTTTCAAAAAAAGCAGGTTTGCGGTAGAGGTTTCACAGATATGCTCTTTTTCATTGACTATTATTCCGTCCCAAAAGCCTCTTTTTAGTGCGTCCTTTTTGACCAAAAGGTTAAAAAGATAGGAAGTGGTCTTGTGCCTGCATATTGGGTCAGTGGAGTGTCTCTTGTATGAGGAAAAGCAGAGTTTCACCCTTTTGGGCGTAGGTTTTAGTGGCTTAGCCAACAACAATTTTCCATAGGATTGAGGCTTATCTGTAAGATACTCGCCACCCTTTGAAATAAGCACATACTTTATATAAAGCTCCCTTTCTCCTCTTGAAACCTCCTCAAGGTCTTTTAAAAACTCCTCATAAGTAGGATAAGGAATCTCAAAAAACTCCGCAGAAGTCCTTAACCTTTCGTAATGAAGTTTTAACTTCTCTTCAGAGGGCTTCCACCTAAGGGTCTCAAAAAGACCTTCGCCAAACAG
>JBBKAW010000041.1 GCA_037722135.1 Aquificaceae bacterium | reverse complement strand
GGGAGCTTATAGTCCCCTTGCCTGCGAAACCTCGTCCTGTGGAATATTTTTCTATTTAGGATGAGGAACTATCAACATAGCTCACAAACTCTTTTACAAGCTCCTCAAAGGCGTAGTAGTAGGGATTTATCACCCTGTATATTCCCATCTTTTCCAACTTCTCCGCATCTCTTTGAGACCTTGCGACCGCTATTATTTTGCCCTTGTAGTCCATATCCCTTAGGTTATTCACCAGTGTCTTTATGTCTTCCAGCTCTGGGACGGTTATAACTATTATGCTGGACTGACTTATAGGTAGCTCTTCCAAGGTTGTTTTGTCCTCCGCAGAGCCAAAGTGGGCAGGCAGTCCCTTTTCTCTAAGCTCGCTTATCCTTGAAGGGTTGTAGTCCAAGCCTATGGCGTTTATACCCATCTCCTTACAGTGCTCTAAGAGCTCGCCACCAAGCCTGCCAAGTCCAAATATGATAACCTCCACTGGTCTTTCTTCAGAAAAGAGCCTTTCAAACCTTAGCTCTGCATGAGGTGTCCTCTTTTCAAAGACACGAAGATAAGGCTCAAGCCATTTATATAGCTTATGGGAGTAGAGTATCATATAAGTGGAAAGGGCTATGGTTATAAGACCCACCATGGTGGTTATGCTAAGGGCGTCCATTCCCACATGACCCAAGGACATACCCATAGCCACGAAGATTATGGAGAACTCGCTTATCTGTGCCACTGTAAGACCTGCCAAGAAGCCTGTTTTCTTCCTGTATCCCATAATACCCATTATCACCATAACAATAAGAGGGTTGCCAATTAGAACAAATAGGGACAGAATAACTGCAATGTGCCAGTCCATGCGAATTACAGAAAAGTCAAACTTAGTGCCAAGGTCTATAAAGAAGAAAAGGAGCAGAAAGTCCCTTATGGGCGTAAGTCTTGAGCTTATAGCATCCCTAAAGTGGGTTGCAGAGAGGGAAAAGCCTGCAAGAAAGGCACCAAGCTCCTTTGAGAGCTCAAGGTATTCTCCAAGTGCTGCAAGACTTACAGACCAAGCTACCGCAAAAAGGAGTAAAAGCTCAAGAGAGCCTGCCACGACCCTTAGGAGCCTGTCCGCTACGTATTTCATAAAGACATAGATAAAAAGACCCATAAGCGAGAGCTTTAAGATAACGGTAAGAACTATCTGAAATACATCCCCCTCCTTACCTGTTATACCAAAAGCACTCATTACCACGAGGGCTATTATGACCGCTATGTCTTGGACTATGAGAAAGCCTATAGCTATCCTCCCGTGAAGGGTATCCACTTCCTTCTTGTCAGAGAGGAGCTTGACTATTATCACTGTGGAGGAGAAGGTGAGGGCTATGGCAAGATAGAGGGAAGTGAGCCAGTCTTTGCCAAGAAGCAAGATTATAAAAAAGCCTATAACACTGGTAAAGATTATCTGACCCAAGCCAGTGGCTACCGCCACCGCACCAAGTCTACGCACATACTGAGGGTTTAGTTCCAAACCTACAAGAAAGAGGAGCACCGCAACGCCTACTTGAGCCAAAATATCTACCGTGTCCTGTGCCTTAACAAGCCCAAAGCCAGAGGGACCAAGCAAAATGCCAAGGATTATGTAAGCTATAATGAGAGGTTGGCGAAGCACAAGACCCAAAAGACCCAGCAAAACCGCAAGAAGCAGTATAAAGGCAAATTCAAAGTAAGCAGTGGTGAAAAATGAATGCATTATATTCTTATTTTAAACCAAAAGTTGCGAAGGCACAGCTCCAAGTCTGCTGAGTTTTTTCTTTATGATGTCCTGTGAATACTTTTCCAAGTAGTAGACTATGGTTTCCACTCTTATCTTTACACTACCTGCAGGCTTTGTCTCATCTAACTCTCCGAACTTGAAAAAGAGCGTCCCAGAACTCTCCACTATCTTCTGCACTGGTGTAAAGGTTGGCTGGTCCATGCCACACTCGTAGCTGGAAAGTCTTATAACCCCCGTTATCCATGGAAACCTCGCAGAAAACTTTGCTCCCCATATTATCTCGTTGGTGTTTGAGCTGTAAGAGGAAGTCCACACATCTGAGATATCAAAGTAGCTCCTTATTATGCCAGCCCTTATCTCCTCTCCAAAGAGCCACTCCAAGAGCCAGTCATCTAAGGGTAGGTAGTTATACCAAAGCACAGGAAAGCCATACTGTTGAAATTCTCCATCTATATCATGCCCTATGCCAGGGTCCATATGGTAAGGTCTTGCAAGGACAAGGATGGCAGGTCTGTTGTTTTTTACGCACCACCTTATTATCTCAAGGCTCTTTTCTCTCATCTTTCTTTCAAAGTCCTCAAGGGCTCTAAAGCCTTCTTTTACCGCCTTTGCGGTCTCTTCAAGAGTAAGACCCGGAATATGCTCCTTTAAGGACTCCCACAGATACTTGGGAAGAAGTTCAGGCTCTGCAAAGGGCACAAAGGGAGAAACAAAGGCTATCCCCCTTTCTTCAAACTCGTTTTTCTCTCTCAAAAAGCCAGCCTTTATGTTCTCCACGCTCATCATTACCCGAGTGCAAGAGAGAGTATCCACCACATGACCCTTGAGGAAGGACGGCAGGGAGTATATCATGGGAACAAAAAGCAGGTTTATGTCCTTGTGAAGAAGCTCGCCCATATGCCCTGCGAGAGCCTTTACGGGAAAGCAGGAGTCCATGGTTATTCTACCCTTTCCATATTCTCTGTATTGCTCCTCAGAGGTGTCTGAGCTAAAGACTATCCTGCCCACGCCAAGGCTTTGGAAAAAGCCTACCCAAAATTGGTGAGTGCCCCATATATTGAGGAACTTAGGGATACCCACCTTAATGGACCTTCTGTCCCCTTGGGACTTTAAAGGCTTCTTTTTTAACAAAGTCAGCGATGTTAGGAAATTCATGCTTTAACCTCTCCATCTTTTCTTTGACTGCCTTTAGCTCCCTTTCGTCTTCCACAAGACCTTTCGGGCAGGCGTTGTTAACAATAAGCCTTACCCATCCTGCCTTAAGTGGAACTTTGCTCCAAGGTCTTCCTTCACCTTCGCCTATGTAAACATCTATAAAGCTCCTCTGACAGTTTACAGGACACCAGTGGCATACTGTGTCCTTTGAGGTGGTGGACCTGTAGGTGAGCCTCTCTATGCTCTCAAAGCCTCTAAAGGAAGTCTTTCCATGTTTTTGGTAATGCTCAAGTGCGATAAGTGCTGAACCTATAGCTCCTGCCTCGCCTGAATAGGGATGCACGTAGACCTCTGCGTCTGGGACTTTGGACTTTATGAAGTCTATTTGAGCTTTTACCACTGCAAGGTTTCTGTGCGTGCCACCTTGGAGGATAAACTTTTTGCCTACCTGTGAGAGGTTATTTATGTTGCCCGCATAGACCCACACATTGAGAGGAAGCACATAGCAAAGTCCTGCAAGAATCTCTTCTGCCTTCCAACCCTTTCTTTGCTGGTTTACTATATCGCTTTGTAGAAAAACGCCACAGCCCATGGTAAAGCTCGGCATAGCCTTTGCAGAGAAAGCCCTGTCCGCTATTTCAGAAAGGGGAATACCAAACCTCTCCGCCACTCCCTGCAGAAAGGCACCGTTTCCGGAGGAACATTGAGAGTTTAGCCTAAAGTCCACCACAGAACCTTGACGCAGTATCATAATCTTTACATCCACTCCGCCCACGTCGCATATGCAGTCCGCATCTGGGAAAAAGTGAAGCCCCGCAACCGCATGTGCGACCGTCTCCACCACCGCCACATCCGCACCAAGAACATCCTTTAATAGGTCTTTACCATAACCTGTAAGTCCCAAAGCAAGAACCTTTCCATCGCCAAGGTATTCTTTTATCTGCCGGAATATGTCCTTTGCATCCTCTATGGGATTTCCCTTGCTTAGGCTGTAGCAGGAAAAGACTATTTCCTTGTCTGGCGTGATGCAGACCGCCTTGGCAGTGGTTGACCCAAAATCACAACCTATGATTATCTCCTTTGCCTTCTTTGGCTGAATTTTGTTTTCCACCACGTAGGAGTATTTCTTCTTAAACTCAAGGAGCTCCTCCTCTGAGGAAACAAGACCCCTCCTGCCTTCTTTTAGCTTTTGCTCATATTGACCTTCGTCCACCCACCAGCGAAGCCTTTCTGTGCCTGCGTAAAGCCCGCCTTCTTCCTCAAGAGCTGTGAATATGCACCCCAGCGCAGCGTAATATAGGGAGTTTTCTGGAACAATAACCAGCTTTTCCATCTCCTCCTTGCTAAAGTCCCCTATGCCCCTTTCCTTCCAGAGCCTTTGCAGATGCAGTCTCCAAGCCTGTTGAAGTCCTTTGAAGAAGAGATTAGGACCTCCAAGAAGAAGCACCTTGGGAAGAGGAGTGTTTCCCTTGGTAAGCTGAGCGAGGTTTTGATAGACCACCGCCTCAAAGAGGGAGGCAATTATCTCTTCCTTTGGCACGCCCGCTTTCACCAAAGAGTTCACATCCGCCTCCGCAAAAATGCCACACTTGGAGCTTATTCTGTGAAGCGTATAGCCTTCGTAGTCCATCTGGGAAAGGACGTCAGAGGAGATGCCTAACTTTCTCGCAGACTTCTCTATAAAAGTTCCAGTCCCACCTGCACACGCATTCTGCATATAGACCTGTCTGTTTCTTTTTCCCTCTTGTTCCTTTATAAAGATGGTTTTCATATCCTCCCCGCCTATCTCACTTACAAACCTCACATCCGGATGCAGTTTTTCCACCGCAGTGGCAACCGCCACCACCTCCTGCACAAAGCGAGCCCCTATTAGCTCCCCAATAAGACCACCCCCAGAGCCTGTGATGTATACTCTGTCTCTGCCTGGCTTTAGACCGTATTTGCCTTCAAGCCTTAGGAGAAACTCCAAAACCTTCTCAGCTTGTTTTGTGTTGTGTCTCTCGTAGGCTCTATCAAGGATATTGCCCTTTTCGTCCGTCAGCACATACTTACAGGTGGTGCTACCCACATCTATACCCAGCAAGAGCATAACTATATCCTCCCCATAAGCTTTGCTATATGCATCACATAATTGCTTGCAGTGCCCGCATATCCGTAGTGTGGGACTTTGTAGGTTGCCCTTCTTAGCTCTGGATGGTCTTCTTCAAAGTTCCTTATATCTTCCACCGTCAAACCAGTCCTTTCCAGAACCTCCTCAAACTCCTCTTTTGCTCTTCTTTTTGCCTCCGTTAGTATCATCTGACACCTTGAGTAGGCATGCACCTCCGCATCTCCCTTTATCTCAATAGGTGCATAAAGCAGGTCTGGATAGTCCCCAAGCACCTTTGCCATAGCACCCACTGACATGGTATTAGGCAGACATCCATAAGGAGATAGCTCACATATCATATGTGCCTGCCTATTTAAATAGGCATACAGGGCTTTGCCAATAAGCATATGACCCTCTCCACCTGTGAGCCTATAGTAGAAGTATGGTCTGGCAAGGTCTTTTAGTTTCCTCTGGTCTGGCAGAGGATTAGGTATGTTGTTTAAGGCTCTCCTTAGCCTGTTGTAGACCATTCTATAAAGGCTTGCTATAGTTCCTATGGCGAGCTTTTTGAGATAATACCTCTTTACAAAGCCCTTGGCATCTTCCAACTTAAAAAGCTCCATGTTTATCAAATAGTCCATCCAGACTGCCACAGGCGGTGGTATAACCTCCGCACCTTCCTTCTCAAGCCACCTCTTTATGTTGTAGTTGCCATCCCCCTCGTGGGTTTGCAACCAAAACTCACCAGTTATCTTCACCTTTGGCTTTACTCTAAGCCTATCCACCTCTATCTCATCCCACAGCCTTCTTACCTCCTTTAAGGCATCCACAAAATAGCCTGTGAAGACATGCCACACCAAA
Source organism: Aquificaceae bacterium (assembly GCA_037722135.1). NCBI lineage: Bacteria > Pseudomonadati > Aquificota > Aquificia > Aquificales > Aquificaceae > Pampinifervens > Candidatus Pampinifervens sericum. The sequence continues at coordinate 784 of JBBKAW010000041.1, read as the reverse complement.
GAGTCTATCTTTTTGCCCTTTATGGGTCTGTTTTTTAACTTTTCATATAGCAATTCAATGCTCTCTTTTACTACCCTGTCTGTAGAACCCTCAACCACTTCGTAAGGTCTTATTGCATATTCCATGTCCGTTATAAGGTCTGCATAAAACATGGAATACACAAGCCCAAAGGTGAGAGGCATGCTTATCTCAAGCCCACCACCGGGTGCGGACTGTTCCATCTGCATAAGGTCAAGGAGGAAAAGCCTAAAGTCTGTAAGGTTTAACCCTTCAAGCACCCTCTCGTAAGACTCGTGATATTGACCAAACCTACAAGGTCCACAAGCTCCTATGGTTACAAAAAGATAATTGTTCTTTACGCCTTCTTCACCCTCTCTTTCTCTCAAAGTCATCAATGTCCTTGCCAAATTCCCAGCGGTAAAAGTAGTAGGACAGCAAGCCCCCACATCTATGAACTCCTTTCCTATGTCTAAGTCTTGTCTTTCTATATTAGGCAGAGGCATGCTTTTGTATCCCACCCTCTCAAGAGACCCTTGTATAAGCCTTTCGTGTTTCCATGTAAGTCCACCAAATAGTATGGTGGTTTTTGACCTCTCTTCCTTTGTGAAAGGTCTTGGTCTATAAGCTCTATAATGAAACTCTTTTGTCTCCACAGTAAACCCTCCTTAAGTTTTATAAAAATTTATGCCTACCGCCTGACTTTTATTTATGCTTCTGGTCATATGAAAGCCTATATTTAAAGCATGGGCTTGGCTGAGAGATATCCTGTAAGGTATACGGTAGA
>JBBKAW010000040.1:4142-7116 GCA_037722135.1 Aquificaceae bacterium | reverse complement strand
TTATACTTTTTACGCTTATATAGGAGGTGAAAGGAATGTCTTATATAAAGGCGAAGTTTCAGGATACAAACAAGGTGCTTCAGGTTGAGGGCGTATGGGAAAGGGATGTTTCCCGAGGTGAGCTTATTGTAGTCCAATCAGAGAAGGGAGAGGAAGTGGTAAGAGTGCTTGGTGCCTCAAAAGAACCTTCTTCTTATAAAGCGGTATTCCTTAGAAAGGCAAAAAGGGAAGACATACAGAAGATGGAAGAAAATGAAGAAAAAGCCAGAGAGGCAATGGAAATATGCAAAAAGAAGATAATTGAACATGGACTTGATATGAAACTTATAAAAACCTACATACCCTTAGACAGGAGTAAGATATTCTTCTACTATACTTCCGACCATAGAGTGGACTTTAGAAACCTTGTAAGGGACCTTGCAAAGGTATTCAAAAAAAGGATAGAGATGAGGCAAGTGGGAGTAAGAGATGCGGTGCAAATGCTTGGATGGGTTGGCACATGCGGAGACATGCCTTGTTGTGTAAAGTTTCAGGAAGAGTTGCACTCTGTATCCTTACGTGATATAGAGGAACAAAACCTTCCCTTATCGCCTCAGAAATTTACAGGTCCTTGTGGAAGGCTTATATGTTGCCTAATCTTTGAAAGGGAAAACTACCTTATAAAGTCCATCCTGCCAGAGGTAGGAAGTGAGCTGTGTTATGAAGGCAAGGTCTATAAGGTTTTGCAGGTTGACCCTATAAGATGGAAGATAAATCTTGTTTCAGAAGACTCAAAAAGGGAAATAGACTTAGAAGATATATTACCAGAAGGCTACGAAAAGGCTCTAAAGCATTGTCAGGCTTGTGGTGGTTGTTGTAGGAGGGCTTTTGTGGAAAATGAGGCTCTTGCAGGAATTGAGTAGTAATCTTAACAAGGTGTTTCTCTTTGAGCTCAATGATGGAAATAGAGTAGAAGCGGTCTACTATAGGGGGAATACTCTCTGTGTGTCTACCCAAGTGGGTTGTGCGATAGGCTGTCCCTTCTGTCTTTCAGGTAAAAGTGGGCTTTTGAGAAACCTTTCTGCAGAGGAGATAATACTACAATATAAGCTTTTGAAGGATAGGTTTGAGATAAAGGGTATAGCCTTTGCGGGTATAGGTGAACCCCTTATGAACTGGGAAGCGGTAGAAGAAGCCTTTTGGTACTTTAAGGCTTTGGGCTTGAGAGTGAGCTTTTACACCACAGGATATCCAGTTAAAAAACTTAGAGAGCTTTTAGCCTTACCTCATAGAGGAGTTAGCATATCTGTGCATTCTGTGAAAGAAGAAACAAGGAAAAGACTGCTTCCTTATGCTGGTAGCTTAGAAAGTCTTATACAAACCTTAAGAGAGGAGCTTTCTAATATGTCCTTGAGGAAGAGGAAAAAGATAAGTCTCGCTTACTTGCTTCTTAAGGGAGTAAACGATACGGAAGAGGAGCTGAGGGATTTTGCCATGCTTGTAAAATCCTTGGGAGTGAGTGCCACACTGTTGAGGTATAACCAAACAGTAGGCAACTTCAAGGATGTGGAGGACTGGGAGTATGAGAGAGCCTTTCTACTCTTGAAATCTTATGGGATAAGGGTCACGCTCTCTACCAGATTTAGAAAAGACCCACTTGGAGGATGCGGAACACTTGTAGCCAACAGAAACCCTACAATGTGTTTAGAAGGTCTCTAATAACCTCTTCGTGAACCTCCTCGCTAAGTTCATCACCCTTTACCGCACAGTAGAGGGGCATTACCTGAACCTTAGCTACGCCTTGCCGTAACATTCCTATCTTTTCCGCTGCGGATTTTGAGAGGTCTATTATTCTGCTTCTTTTGGCTGGTCCCCTATCTGTTACTACCACAACTACTTCCTTTCCATTACTAAGGTTCCTAACCAATAAATAAGTCCCAAATGGGTAATCTCTTGACGCTGCGGTAAACTTATGCTTATTGAAAACCTCTCCTGAGCTTGTTTTCCTACCATGAAACTTTCCACCATACCAGCTTGCATAGCCCTCTTGAACCTTACAGTCCTGGGCGAGGGCAAAGGAAAAAGATAGCAAGGCTGTAAGTATGGCTGTTTTCATGAAAACACCTCCTGTAGGTTGTAGCTCTTTAATGATACTACATATCCTTTTGACTTTTCAACTGAGTTTTTCTGATGTAAAATTCTATAGATGATAGCTCTAAAAATATATGTAAGCGGTATAGTGCAAGGTGTAGGTTATAGGGCTTTTACAAAAAGGCTTGCTCAGAGTTATGGTCTTACTGGCTGGGTTAAAAACTTGCCCGATGGAAGGGTTGAGGTTTTTGTTCAAGGAGATAAGGAGGTGGTATGGGAGTTTTTGAAACAACTTTGGGAGGGTCCTCCTGCGGGAAGGGTTGACCGCATGGAAATCCTCAAGGAGGTGCCAAACCATGAGGAAAGGGATTTTACTATTAGGTATTAGTCTTAGCTTTTCCTTTGCCATGGAATGTAAAAACTATAGGGTAAAGGAAGGGGACACTCTGGAAAGGATAGCAAGGAGAGAAGGAATAGACATAAACACTCTAAAGTCTGCCAACAAAGGCATTGACGAGAGAAGACTAAGAGTTGGTCAAACAATATGCATACCAGTAAAAGCTACACAAGTAAGGTCTACAGAAAAATACGCCATATATGAGGTAAAGAGAGGAGATACTCTACAGAAGATAGCGAATAGCTTTGGTGTTGATGTAAAAACTCTTAAGGAATTTAATAACTTGAAAGATGATAGAATTGTGGAAGGTCAGAAGATAAAGATTCCTGCAAGAACAAGTGCTAATAGAATATCTACAATAGAAAATCATGATATCTACACAGTGAGAAGGGGTGGAAGGCTTGAGCATGTGGCACAAGCAACAGGCGTTCCTCTTAGAGATTTGGAAAGGCTCAATCCAGACCTAAAGGGTAAATGGCTTCCTGCAGGTACAAAGGTGAGAGTGCC
>JBBKAW010000040.1:0-4042 GCA_037722135.1 Aquificaceae bacterium | reverse complement strand
TCAATCCAGACCTAAAGGGTAAATGGCTTCCTGCAGGTACAAAGGTGAGAGTGCCAAAGGGTAGCTTGCAAGCAAAAGCAGAAGGGAGAGAAAGCTCAGGAGAAAAGTATGAGCTATACACAGTGAGAAGGGGTGGAAGGCTTGAGCATGTGGCACAAGCAACAGGCGTTCCTCTTAGAGATTTGGAAAGGCTCAATCCAGACCTAAAGGGTAAATGGCTTCCTGCAGGTACAAAGGTGAGAGTGCCTGTAAGAGAAAGGCAATTGGCGGAGGCAAGAAGGAGGCAAGAAAATTATGATATATATATAGTTAGGAGAGGTGGTAGACTTAGTGATGTTTCTAAAGCGACAGGGGTTCCCCTTAGGGAATTAGAAAGATTAAACCCAGAGCTAAAGGGTAAATTTTTAAGGGCTGGGACAGAGGTAAAGATTCCTAAGAGAGAAACCCTAACCACGGAAAGACCAGCACAAGACATAAGACAGCAGGTCAGCAGAAGGGAAGAGAGGGCTGTATTGGCAGAGCCAGAGAGGAGAACACCTATCATCTTGGCACCAAGGGCTCTAAGTATACCAATGCCCGTTGAAGGTAAAGTTATTAGAGTGCCAAAAGGCATAGAGATTTCCGCACCATGCTCATCGCCTGTAAGGGCTGTTGAAGGAGGCAGGGTAATTTATAGCGGAGGTGACTTACAGGCTTACGGAAATATGGTCATAGTTGAGCATGAAAATTTTATATCCCTATATGCTTATAACGAGACAAATCTCGTCAGGAGAGGAGATAGAGTAAGTAAGGGACAGGTTATAGCTAAGGTGGGTAGGAAAAACAACTCTGGAGAGTGTATGTTAAGGTTTGAGCTGAGAAACAAAGAAGGTATTCCACTTGACCCAACAGAATACATTAGAGACTTTCAGTAAAGAGTCTATCACCTATATCTCCAACTCCTGGCACTATGTAGCCCGTTGAGTTTAAGCCTTCATCTATATTAATAATAAAAAGGTCCACATCTGGGTGTTCTGAAACTATTCTCTCAACTCCCTCGGGTGAGGCAACAAGGTTTAGAGATATGAGTCTCTTAGGATTCAGAGGTTTTAATTCACTTAAGGCAAGGCTGAGAGTACCTCCTGTTGCTAACATGGGGTCAAGCAAGACTACACACTTTCCTTCCAATGATGGCAGTCTTTTGTAAAAAAGCTCTGCTTCTAAGCTTTGTTCCTTTCTTTTTATAGCTAAAAATCCTGCCTTTGCGCCTGGCAGTGCTCTTAGAGCACCATTTAACATTGGAAGGCCTGCTCTGAGTATACAAACGAACACAAAATTCTCTTCTTCCACAAGCTCAAAATTCCCGACGCTTATAGGCGTTTCAATTCTCTCTACTTTCGTAGGAACGTTTTCAAGTATTAAAGGCATACTCATAAGAGCTATTTCCTCAATAAGAAGCCTTAACTTGTCTGGTGGAGTATGTTTTTGCCTCACAATATTTAGCTTGTGCTTTAGTAATGGATTGTTAAGAACTTTCAGTGCCATAGTTAAACTCTCCCAATCTTATTATGGTCCCTTGCATACCCTTGACAACCTTCTTTATAGTTCTCACCTCGTATATTTGGCTATCATTTTTTATCACACCACCCTTTTCTAAGATGTCCCACAGACTTTTTAGCATGTTGTCTATGTCCCTTCTCCTATGGTTAGGAAGAATGAGCTCCACATGAACGGATAGTTTACCCTCTAAGGGTTCTCCTTTGTATTGCTCTCTTATCTCCCAAAGGGCTCTCACCTCCCAGTTTTTTACCCTTGGAGGTTTAAATACTCTACCACCTCTTTTTCTTATATATCTATTGCTCTTAGGCACTGGAAGCATGGAAAGTCTCAGTTCTATCATTTTCTCATAAGAACTATGCATATAAGAAGCGTAAGGAAAAGGCTTAGTAAATTCATACCCATGGATATACCATGCCACTTCATAAAGGCTTGATAGTCTACCATCTTTAGATTATGAGCGATGGGAAGCACATAAAAGATATGGAGTGCATGAATTAAGGCATTTGCAAGAGCTAACCCAAAAATTAGCTTACTGTATTTAAAGCTAAGTATTATGGTAATAAGAGAAGCCACAAGCCCAAGGCTAAAGTAAACGGGGAAAACCTTCTCCACTACCGCACCCGCTTGTTCTTTTTGAAGCACTTTAAAAAGAGTGGGAGCAATAAAGAAGCTAAAGAAAGCACCAAGCCCAAGGTATAGGGAGTTTATAAAGAGCAAGAACTTAAGCATCCCTTACCACAGGAAGTTTATATTTTTTAAGAGTTTGTATGAGCTTTTCTTCGTTTTCTGGCTTCATGGGACAAAGGGGAAGTCTGAATTCCTTTTCACACATTCCAAGAGCCCAGCAGGCGGTCTTTACTGGAATGGGATTCGTCTCTATAAAGAGCACTTTAAAGAGGTCAAAAAGGTAATAGTGCAGTTCCCTTGCCTTTTGAAAATCACCCTTTAGAGCATAGTCCACGAGAGCTTTCACTTCTCTCGGCATTATATTGTTAGCAACAGATATTACACCCTTCGCACCCAAAGCCATCATGGGTAAAGTAAGGGAATCGTCTCCAGATAGTATGGTAAAGTTTTCTCCTAAGAGCCTTTTTAGTTCAGAAATCCTATCCATGCTTGGTGTAGACTCCTTTGAGCCTATTATGTTGGGACAGTCCTTTACAAGCCTGTATATTGTCTCTGGAGCTATTTCCACTCCAGTCCTTGAAGGTATATTGTAGAGAATTATTGGAATGTCCACTTCATCCGCTACAGTTTTGAAGTGTTGGTATAGTCCCTCTTGGGTAGGTTTGTTGTAGTAGGGGACCACAAGAAGACAGGCATCCGCACCCACACTTTTTGCATGAGATGTGAGCTCTATGGCTTCATGAGTGGCATTTGCACCCGTGCCTGCAATTACCTTAATCCTTCCGTTAGCATACTTGACCGCATGCTCCACCACCCTCTCATGCTCTTCAAAGGTAAGAGTGGGAGACTCTCCAGTTGTTCCGCACACCAAAATGGCATCTGTGTGGTTGTTTATGTGAAAGTCTATGAGGTTTTCAAGGGCTTGGAAGTCTACCTCACCTTCCTTAAAGGGTGTTATAAGAGCAACAATTGAACCTTGAAACATAGAAAAGATTATAACATATGACTTTTTACAAGAATGGCGGAGCCGACGGGATTTGAACCCGCGCCCTTCGGCTTGACAGGCCGACGTTCTGACCGGGCTGAACTACGGCTCCTTTAGAGAGATATATTATATCACCTTTTGAGTAAAAGTGAAGAGATTTTTTCTATCTCTTTGGCAAGCTCAAAGTCCCTGTCTGTTATACCGTTGGCTTCGTGGGTGGTTAGCTTGACTCTTAGCTTCTTAAAACTCACCTCTGCGTCTGGATGATGCCAGTGGGCTTCCGCAAGGCTTGCAATAGCGTTGAAGAGAAAGACCGTTTCCTTCCAGTTCTTGGTTTCAAAGTCCCTTATTATGTATCCCTTTTCATAACGCCAGAGGGGAAGCTCTTTGAGTTTTTCTTCAATCTCTTGTTGTGAGTAAACTTTTAGTTTTCCTTCGCCTGACATTTGGGGCAGATTCCGTATATATGAAGGGAATAGTTGTGAACCCTGTAGCCTTCCATGTATGCGGGTGGTGTCCAATCTATGCAAAACTCCACATCTCTTATGGCTCCACACTGGGTGCATATAAGGTGATGATGGTCGCTTACATTGGCGTCATATCTCACAGAGCCACCCCAATAGGCTACCTTTTTCACGAACCCGAGCTCCTCCAAGGTTTCCACTGTCCTGTATACGGTAGCAAGAGACACAAAGGGGTACTTCTTCTTTACCTCGTTATATATCTCCTCAACTGTGGGGTGGTCATCCCTGCTTAGTAATACTTCATAAACTGCCACCCTTTGGGGCGTAATCTTTAGCCCCATACTCTTACACGCCTCTATAAACTCTTGAAGCTTGTCTTCCTTAAGCATGGATATATAATATAAACCATATGGTAATAATTTTCAAT
>JBBKAW010000039.1 GCA_037722135.1 Aquificaceae bacterium | reverse complement strand
CTTGAAATAAAGCTAAGTGCTGAAGAGCTAAGTAGGGCATACTCGGGTTTTGAATTTGACATAAGAGACGGTATCCTTAAGATTCTCAAGAGAAAGAAGGTGCTCTTTTTCAATAAGACTCAAGAGGTAAGACTTTCTGAAGTTGACCGTAAGGTTAAAAAGGATAGGGAAACTTCAAGACAATGGGTCTTTTTCAAAGTGCTTTCAAAGGATGTTATTGAGGATTTACAAAAGTTAGAAGTTTTTAGCTGGGATGGTGAGTATTTGGGTTTGGATGTGATGCCTGCGGTAGTGCTTACGGAAACCTACGAAAGGATACCAAAGCAGTTCAGAGAGAAACTCCTTATAAACAGATACAAGATAGGGAAGGACTACCTTTCTGTCTTTTTCAAGTTTGAAAAGTAGTGTATTTGAACCGACATGTAAAGGGCAAGGAGGTGTTTTTGAAGTTTGGAGTGATAGCAAAGAGAGCTTTCATGATACGGTTATTGTCAGAGTGCTTCTTAAAAACAAAATCCACGTAAATAGAAGGATGGTGCAGATGGACCAAAAGACACTTTTGAGTTTAAGCTATAATAAACTTAGGAGGTTTGACATGAGCTTGCTTGCGGTTTATGATGAGGAAGGAAGGCTTTTGGAGGTTGAAAGGGACTACGAAAAGATATCTCAGAGGCTTGCGTCCATTGGCATACGCTTTGAAAGGTGGGAGGCAAAGGTAGAGCTTCCCTGGTCCGCAGGTCAAGAAGAGGTGCTTGAAGCCTACAAGGAGGATGTGGAGAGGATAGTAAAGGAGTTTGGCTTTAAGTCCATTGATGTGGTAAGCCTAACACCAGAGCATCCCAAAAAGGAAGAGCTAAGGAATATGTTTCTTTCGGAGCATACGCACTCAGACTTTGAAGTTAGGTTTTTCGTAGACGGCTGTGGAACCTTTTATCTGCATCCCGAGGATAAGGTCTATGCGGTCTTGTGTGAGAAGGGTGATTTCATAAGCGTGCCTGCAAACACAAAGCACTGGTTTGATATGGGGACAGAGCCTTTCTTTAAGGCTATTAGGTTTTTCTCCATACCTGATGGTTGGGTGGCGAACTTCACAGGCTCTGACATATCCAAAAAAATACCAAGCCACGACCAAATCTTGAAGCTAAGATGATAAGGGCAATTATAACGGATATAGAAGGAACAACCTCATCCATATCCTATGTAAAAGAGGTTATGTTTCCCTACTCAAAGAGAAGGCTTAGAAGTTTTCTTGAGGCTTATTGGCAAGAGGATAAGGTCAAGGAGCTAATAAGAGGACTTGAGGAAAAACTCCAAAGAAGCGTAGACCTTGACACTGCGGTAAAGACCTTTGAAGAATGGATAGACAAAGACCTAAAAGAACCACTTCTCAAGGAACTTCAAGGGCATATATGGGAAGAGGGGTTTAAGTCAGGAGAATTAAAAGGACACATATACGAAGATGCTTATAAGAAACTCAAAGAATGGAAGGAGCAAGGCTATTGGCTCTATGTTTACTCTTCTGGTTCTGTAAAGGCTCAAAAGCTCTTTTTTGGAAACACAGACTATGGAGACCTTACCTATCTTTTTGATGGTTTTTTTGACACTTCTGTGGGAAGTAAAAAGGAAAAGGAGTCTTATCTGAAAATTGCTGAGCTTATAGGTCTAAAGCCAGAGGAGTGTTTGTTTTTGTCTGACTTGGAAGAGGAGCTTGACTGTGCAAGGTCCGCTGGTATGAGAACTGTAAGGGTTGTAAGAGACACGGAAAAGACAGATTCAAAACATCCTATTGTGGAGAACTTCTACCAAATAACACTTTAAGAGAGTAGAGAACAAATATAGCACCACCTGCAACTGCAAGAAGTGTGCCAATACCCATTAGACCCAAAGACATAAGCACTACTGGGTCATCGGTAAAGCCTGTGCCGTAAGTCTTTCTTGGTGCATTCCTTAGACCTGCAAAAAAGAGTCCCAACACAAAAAGCACCATGCCAGTGCCGTATAGATAAACTTGGGGTAGGGATATTTTGCTAAGCCTTTGGGTATATCCCAGTTCCTTAAAGAGATGGTAAGCGGTCGTCATAAAGGCAAGGGTTTGGCTGGTTATTACTCCATGATAATGGGCAGGAATGCTAAGGTTTGACTTCATTCCTATGTATTCGCTTGAGGGGTTAATAAAATAAGACACAAGAGAAGGCAGAACTCCAGCATAAGCGATAAATACACCAAGCAGGTAGAGGACGAGAGAGATAAAAAAGGCTGTGGAATATAGGTCTTTGTCTTTCTTAAAGTTTTTGAGCAAGAAAAATATATGGAAGAAAATGGGAAGACCAAGTCCTACCGCATATCCAAGGTCTGTAAGTCTTCTTGCACCTTCGGAAACAGGGTCTGCAAAAATTATGGGAATAAACACATACATAAAGCAAAAGGAAAGAAACAAAAAGCTCACATATCTAAGTCTTCCAAGTTCAAGTCTTACACCCTTTATCTCAAACAAGTAATACCAAGCGTATAGGAGCATGACACCGTTTATAAACTGATGGGTGTGCCCAGGTGCCCAATAGAGCCTTTCGTAAAAAAGGTAGAGCTCTTCTCTTGAGCCTGCCTTTGGTATGGAGGTTAGAAAGGCAAGAAGCATAAAAATAGAAAGCAGGATAGAAACTGATGCTAAGTGTTCCCTTGGGTTTTCTGAGAATATACCCTTTTCAGCTCTTGCCAAGAGTCCAAAGCTACCGAGCCAAAAACCGGCAAAAAAGAGCAGAGCACCAAGCCAGAATAGTGGATGGTCTATGGTGGGAAGGTAGTTGTTAGATACTCCCTTGCCAACTCCCAGAAGGGAAACAAGGGCTATAAAGAAAATGCCAGTTAGAGAAAGGTAAAAGGGTGTTTTTAACTCTTCTTTAAAGGTTAATTGCCACAAAAGGAGGGTGAAAGTAAGAAAAAAACCCACTATGGCAAGGTCTACATGTCCTATAATGGCGTGGTAGAAATATCCAGGAGGCACAAGTTTATAAACTACTGGCGTTCTCGCTACCGCAGCCACAAGGGCAAGCAAACCACCAAGACCCAAAGAAACAATAGAAAGCAAAAGCCACTTTTTATGCATAGTTTATCTCCTCATGTCAAAAACCATCACAGAAAACAGAAGAGCTATGTATAGAATTGAGTAGAAAAACAGAAACATACCATTGGGCTTTTTTGAAAAGACAAACTTGAGGGTAAGAAGAAGGTATAGACCACTTAAGAGGAGAGCGGAGACAAAGTATATGTGTCCTGCAATCCCGTAGATTGAGGGCAATAGGCTTAGTGGCAAAAGCCCCGCTGTATATATTAGGGTTTTTATCTTGGTATGCTCTATTCCCTTTGATACGGGAAGGGTTGGAATTCCTGCTCTTTTGTAGTCTTCCGCATACTTTATTGCCAAAACCCAAAAGTGAGGGGGTTGCCACATGAACATTATGAGAAAAAGTATAAGAGCTTCAAAGCCTACCTCTCCTCTCACCGATGCATACCCTATCACGGGAGGAAGAGCACCTGAAACACCGCCTATTTCTGTAGCCAAAGGACTTTTTCTCTTTAGGGCGATGGTATAGACCACCACATAGAAAAAGACTGCGAGGAAAACAAAAAAGGTCGCAAGTAGGTTTACCATAAGGAGCATTACCATCGCAGAAAGCACAAGCAAAGACAAGCCAAAGACAAGGGCATTGGAGGATGGTATGCTTCCGCTTGGCAGTGGTCTGTCCTTTGTCCTGCTCATAAGGGCATCCAAGTCTCTGTCAAAGAACTGATTGAGAACCGCAGAACCTGCAGAGGCAAGCCCAGTGCCAAGAAGTGTCCAAAAGACGAGCCAAGGGTCTGGAAAGCCTCTCTTGGCAAAATACATGCCAGTGAGAGTTGTTATTAGAACGAGCAAGACTATGCCAGGTTTTGTGAGGATTATGTAATCCCTTATGAGACTACTGTATACCACAGCCCTACTCACCATGCAGGTTTTACCCTTGGCTCTGGAGTTTTACTAAGTTGAAGGTTGTATGTAAGCCAAGCAAAAAGGAAAAAGCCCATGGCAGTGTCAAGAAACACAAGTGGGAGGAAAAAGCCAGATACTACCATGGAAATGGCGAACAGGAACTGAAGGTTTATAAAAACAAAAGCGGTAAGGGTTGTCCTGTTAAAGTTAGACACCATAGCCAAAAGAAAGGCAAGCCACGTAACATAGGCTATGTTTCTGTGAGCAAATTGAAGGGCAACCTGCCAGTTAGTAAGGTCTGGTATTAGCTTTCCCGCACAGGTAGGCCACTCATGACCACAGGCTTCACCAGAACCTGTGTATCGCACAAGGACACCGGTTATCATAGTGGTAAGGGCGAAGGCATAAGCCCAAAGAGGCACACCACCAGAAGGGTTTTCATCCCTTTGCAAAAATCTGTAAGTTAAAACCAAAGCACCAAGAATTATCATGGATTCGTATATGTGGAAGGATTCAAGGAGCATATGAGACACATATTTGAGGTTTGGAGCTTCTAACCTTATCATCTTCATCCCTGTAAGTGCAGCGGATACGGTAAAGAGCAAGGCAACAAGAGATGCTATCTTTGCGGATTTTGGAGCGGTCTTGTATTTGAACCATAAAAGGAAAAAGGTAAGGAATACAAAAATACCTGCAAGCCCGCTGACTGTTCTGTGTCCCATTTCTAACTTTGCGGAGGTATCCTTTGGTAGTTGAAAGTTACCATAGCAAAGGGGCCAATCGGGACAGGCAAGCCCAGAGTCTGTGGACCTTACCGCTCCTCCCCATATCATCACTATGTATGTGAAAAGTATAGCAAGTCCTAAGAATAGCCTCAGCATAACAGCTATAAATTATACCTCAGTGGTCTCAATGGTAAGCTCTTTTATATACCTTAGCAATTCCTCCCTGAGGTCTTCCCTCTGCAATGCAAATTCAAGGATGGTCTGTATGTATCCCATAGGTGTTCCCGTGTCGTAGACCCTTGAGTCAATCTTTATGGCATAGACCGCTTCTTCTTCAAGAAGTAGTCTTATGGCGTCGGTAAGCTGTATCTCACCTCCCTTACCGGGCGGTGTTATCTTAAGTTTTTCAAATATCCTTGGAGTAAAGAGATACCTACCTACTATGGCAAGTCTTGAAGGGGCTTCTTCAAGCTTTGGCTTTTCCACAAGGTCATCTATTATGTATATGTCCTTTTCAATATGCCTGCCGTCTATAATGCCATATTTTGAAACCTCCCTCTGTTCCACTTCAAAGACTGCTATCACACTTTTACCAAACCTCTTGTATACGTCCATCATTTTTCTTAGCACATTATCCTCATCTCTGAGTATCACGTCTCCCAGGCACACTATAAAAGGCTCATAACCCACCGCAGGCTCTGCCACAAGCACCGCATGACCGAGTCCGAGCTGTTCCTTTTGTCTTATATATATGGGATTTATTAACCTGCTTATCTCCATTATGTTTTTCAAAAGCTCTGTTTTTCCGCATTGTTCTAAGTGCTTTTCAAGGTCTGTGTTTATATCAAAGTGGTGTTCAATGGGTCTTTTATGTCTTCCTGTGACGAATATAATATTGTCAATGCCAGCATCAAGGCACTCTTCCACGATAAACTGTATGACAGGCTTGTCAATTATAGGAAACATCTCCTTTGGCATGGCTTTTGTTGCTGGCAAAAACCTTGTCCCCCAGCCTGCTACTGGCAAAACCGCCTTTCTTACTTCCATGTTTATACCCTCCTTAAAGTAGATTTCTTTCTTTTAAGAATTTTGCAAGCTCCTCATCTCTTTTTGCCAGTTTCCTTAAGGCTTCAAACCTGTCCCATATGGCAAAGCCTATAGTTACCACAGTTATGGTGGCAAAAGTGCCAGCGAGAATACCCATAAAGACCAGAATCATCTCAATCTTGTGATTAACTTCTTCAAACCTTTTATCTACCTGCTCAAACCTTTTGTCTGTCTGCTCCATAAACACCTTTAAGGTTGCCTTTATCTCCGCAACATCTTTTAGCAACTGTTTCTCTTCTTCTGGCGTAAGGGCAAAAGAGAGGCTAAAAAGGAATAGTAAGCAAAGAAACAAGCTCTTCATTTCCCCTCCTCATGAAGAATATACTTCTTTATCTCCTCACAGGCAAGTGGATTGGCAAAAACTTTTATGTTTTTGGAGAAAAGCTCATGGTCTTTGAGTATACGCTCTATCTCTTTGACTAACCTTTCTACGCTTACTTCTTCCTGTCTTAGAAGGAGTCCACCTCCAAGGTCTTCTATCTCTTTTGCATTGTAATACTGATGGTCTCCAATTGCATGGGGAAAGGGAATAAAAACGGAAGGCACGCCGAAAAGAGAAAGCTCTGTTATGGTGCTTGCACCCGCTCTGCTAAGGGCTACAGTGCTTGCTCTGTATAGGATATGCATTTCATGACTAAAGGGCAAGACTAAAACTTTTAGTCCTTTTTGCTTATAAAATACCTCTAACTTTTCATAATCCCTTTCTCCGGTTATGTGTATGCCCTGCCAACCTGTTTTTTTAAAGACCTCGGGGGCTATCTGGTTTAAGAAACTTGCACCTTGACTGCCTCCCACTACAAGGAGCGTAATTTTGTCTTCCAAACCCAACCTTTTGAGTGCTTCTTCCTTGCTTAGACTAAGACCCTCCAACAGGGATTTCCTAACAGGCAGACCAGTCTTAACAGTCTTTTCCTTTGGAAAGTATCTTTTTGTGTATTCAAAGGTTATAAAGACCCTTTTTGCAAACCTCCATAGTAGCCTGTTTGTCTTGCTTGGCACAGAGTTTTGCTCATGAAGGTATAAGGAAGTGCCTTTTAGAGGGCAGGCTAAACCCAGAGGAAGGCTCGCATACCCTCCAAAGACCACCGCCTTGTCTCCTCTCTCTAATAGCTTGGCTACTTGCAAAGCTCCCTTGAGGTTTTTAAACACAGAAGTGAGTTTCTCCTTTATACCTCTACCCATAAAAGGGTAAGCCTGCACAAAGTGGCTTTGGACGGGCAGTTTGTCGCTGAGCCTTTTTTCTATGCCTCTTTCTGAACCCACAAAAACAGTATCTATCTTCTCCTCAAGAAGGCACTCTATGAGTGCCAGTGCAGGGAAGAAATGTCCACCCGTGCCACCACCGGAAACAAAAACTTTCATCTAACAAAGCATTATATTTAAAAGTCAT
>JBBKAW010000038.1 GCA_037722135.1 Aquificaceae bacterium | reverse complement strand
TGCTAAACTTTTCAGTAAGCAGTTCAAGCATAAGGTTTAGTATAATACAGTGTATGCCTACTTTCAAGATAGCGGTTTTAGAGGGAGATGGAATAGGTCCAGAGATAATTGCTTCTACCCTTAGGGTGCTAAGAAGGCTTGGTGAGCTTTCGGGTTTGGACTTCCTTTTTGAAAAGGCTCTTATAGGTGGCTCTGCCATAGACCAGAAGGGCACGCCCTTACCACAGGAGACGGTGGAGCTATGCCTTAAGTCGGACGCAGTGCTTCTTGGTGCAGTGGGAGGTCCCAAGTGGGATAGCCTTCCCACAGATAAAAGACCAGAGAAGGGTCTTTTGGGTATAAGAAAGGCTCTTGACCTTTATGCAAACCTCAGACCTGCAAAGGTGTATGAGCCACTCATTAGCTCCTCTCCTCTAAAGGAGGAGGTCGCAAGGGGGACAGACTTTATAGTGGTTAGAGAGCTTACCGGTGATGTCTACTATGGAGAACCGAGAGGTATTTTTCTGTATGAGGGCAAAAGGGTAGGCATAAACACTATGAGGTATACAGAGGATGAGATAAGACGCGTTGTGCGTAAAGCCTTTGAGATAGCTCGCCAGAGAAGGAAAAAGCTCACAAGCGTTGACAAGTCTAACGTTTTAGAGGTTAGTGCCTTGTGGAAAGCGGTGGTGGAAGAAGAGGCAAAAAACTATCCAGAGGTGGAGCTGGAGCACCTTTATGTGGATAACTGTGCCATGCAGATAGTGAGAAGACCCTCTTCCTTTGATGTGATAGTAACGGGCAATATCTTTGGAGACATACTCTCTGACGAGGCGGCGGTCATAACGGGTAGTCTTGGAATGCTACCCTCTGCCAGCCTTGGAGACAAGTATGCTCTCTATGAGCCAGTGCATGGCTCTGCACCAGATATAGCAGGCAAGGGTGTGGCAAACCCGATAGCTACCATACTTTCTGCAAGCATGATGCTTAGGTATTCCTTTGGGTTAAAAAAAGAAGCAGACCTTATAGATAGAGCAGTGGAATTGGTGCTTGAGAGGGGCTACAGAACTCCAGACATATACAGCGAGGGTTGTATAAAAGTGGGAACAGAGGCTATGACTGACGCTATAATAAAAGCCATGGAGGAGCTATGGGAAGGATTGTCTTAATTCTTATATTCTTCTTTTCTGTAAGTGTATGGGCACAGGATGCTTTGCAAGGCTTAAAGGACTTTTTCCAAAGGGAAGGCTATGTGGTAAAAGTGGAAGGAAACAGAGTGATTATAGACCTTGGTAGAGAGAAGGTAAGAATAGGTGAGGAGTTTGCAATTCTTAGAGAAGGCAGAGAGATAGTCCATCCCATTACAAAGCAGGTTATAGGAAGAGAAAGCCAACAAGTGGGAACTCTTAGAGTGGAAGAGGTGCAGGATAACTTCTCTTACGCAAAACTTATTGAAGGGTCTCCAAGGGAAGGAGACAGAATAAGGCTTTTGGCAAGGGATGTGTGCTTTGAGGGTTCAGAGGAGTGGTTTTTCAAACTCCGTTCAGTCCTACCAGAATTGAAAAGGGAAAAAGCATGCACATACACTATAAAGGAACTAAAGGATGGCATAGGCGTGGAGTATAGAAACTCTCCTGTAGCCTTTTTCCAAACACAGCAGGCGGTAGTGCAGGGCATAGAGAGGGCAAGCCTTGAGGATATAAACCTGCTTGCAAGACCAAGGCTTCTCAGAGCCTTGCCATCGCTACCTCTATCTGCAGACCTTTGTGACCTTACCGGGACTGGTAAAGAGTTTCTTGTAGTGCTTTTTTCTGGAAGGGTTGAGGTCTATGAGCTTTTGAAAAACGACTTGGTAAAGAGGTTTGACTACAGCTTGCCTGCAGGTGTTCCTGTAGGACTCAGATGTGGAAAAATAGGTGCGGATAATAGAGACCTTGTGCTTGTAAACATGGTATCTGGAGACTCAGCAAACTCTCTCATTTTGAGGTCAGTGGGCGACAGCCTTGTTCCTGTAAGAAGAAATATTCCCTACATAATGAGCGTTCTTGACAAAAGCAGACCAAAGGAGACCTTTATAGGTCAAAGGTTTAACTTCAGAGATAGGTTTGGTCAAACAGTGAGGTTGTCCTTAGAGGGAGAAAACTTAAGGGAGACGGGAGCTTTTCTTGCTCCAAGAGGCTTTAGGATAGACAGTGCCTTCTATTTTGGAGACTATCTTGTTTTTACAGATAGCATTGGTAGGGTAAGGGTCTATAGAGGAGATACGGAGGTCTTTTCAACAGAAGAGGGCTTTGGTGGTTCTTATACCCTTGTGGAAATCCCTCTTGAGCAAGGAAAGGTCAATTTCATCTTTAACCCACCGGGCACAGGGGCAAGGTTTTTAAACTTCAACATGGCTTTTGTGGTGAAAAACCATACAGGTATAGTGCAAAGATTTTTAGACATAGTCAAATACAGCAGAGGTGAGCTCTTTGTTATAGGAGAGAGGCGTAAAGACCTTGTGTTTATAAGACCCATAAGGGGTGGAAACTTTGAAGAATCCGTGCAGGCGGTGCTTACCACAAAGGATGGAAGGGTGCTGGTTCTTACTGGAAGGACTGGAACGCTTGCCATACAGAACAGAGGGGAAGTCTACGAGTTGGAGCTTAGGGCTCTTTGAAGTAATACCCTAAAACGCTCACCCATACTCACAAGCATAGTTTTTAGACGTGAAAGTCTTTCTATGTCCTCGGGATTTTCAGACTCAGAAAGCCTATAAAACTCCTCCACAAAGGCACTACTCTCTAAAAGAAAATCTCTCAAACTTTTCAAATAAACCCTCTCCAAGCCAAAGTCTTTTCCATATTCCTCTAAAAGAGAAAAGTTTACGTGTGCGGTTATGTCTATAGGTTCTACGCTTTTCAGTGGGTTTATGTCCACTTTATGAGAGCTATAACCAACAACCGTGCCTTGAGGAAACCTGCTTATTTCCTCAGAAGTGTAGCCATAGTCTATTACAAGATGATAACCTCTTACCAAGTTTTTAGATATTTCTCTCAAAAAGTCTATACAGTCTATGCAAAGCTCTAACACATGAGGGATTTTCTCATAGCCCATTCTCCTTATCACCTCCTTGAGCCTTTGGTCTTTGACCTCAAGCCATACTTCCTTGCCATCTTCCACAAATAGCTCCCTTCCTTCTTTCAATACGTGCACCGGTAGGCAGTCAAAGAATTCATTAGAAAAGACCACACCCTCAAGGGGAAAAAGGCTATTACACCAAAAAACCTTATCTCTAAATTCCTCAAGCCTCCTCTTTTGTATCTCTATAAGCGTAGGACTAAATTCGTAAATGTAATATTTAAGCCTGCCATACAGCTCTGGCTCTTTTTCCCTTAAGTATTGGAGAATATCATAGGCAAGGACACCGCTTCCTCCACCCAGCTCAAGGAAAACTGGTTTTTCAAAGTCTCCTACCAGCTTTGAAAGGTGCTCCGCCAGTGCATAACCAAAGACTCTGTCAAGCTCTGGTGCAGTGAAAAAATCCTTTCTAAAATCTCTCTGATAATACTCCTTTACCTTTTGAGACATCCAATCTCGGAAGGATATCAACCTGGTGGCCAGGACATGCTCCTCCCTGCGATGAAGTGAAGATGAAGATGAAAGACGCTTTGCCCTGCATCCTTTCCCACGTTAAAAACCAACCTATAGCCCTTGTTTAACTCCTCATCGGGTGCATAACCCAGCTCTTCTCCAAGTTTTCTTGCCACATAGAACATATGACCCACCAAAGGCGCATCCTCAGGCTCAAGGCTTTGAATACCAACTATGTGCTTTTTGGGAATTATTAAAATGTGCGTGGGTGCAACGGGATTGATATCATGAAAGGCATAAACCAGCTCATCCTCATAAACACCCTTTGAGGGAATTTCCTTCCTCACTATCTTGCAAAATATGCAGTCTTGCATGGCAAAGCCTCCTTTATCCAAAAAGCCATCTCCATATTCTAACAATTATGTTATCACTTTTTGAAGTTGTAGTAATAACTTTAGCTTGCTTGGATTGAGTTTTATGGGTATGTACCTTTTTCTGAGTGCTTTGTATATATTTGTTGTATAAGAGATGCTTTCCACATAAAACTTGCTTGTTTTTTGCAAGTATTTTGTTCTCGTAGAAATCCTTATACATTTCAAATTCGTATCCACATACCGCACATCTGACCTTAACCTTGGGAACATTATCTGGTATATAATAGTGGTAGAGCAAAAGCTCATTTCTCGATTTACCAATTTGAATAAGATTTTTATAATTTTCCAATGCCCTTATTAGTTTGTTTTCATACTCAACAAGGTCCTTAATATTAGCTATCGTTATTCTTTCAAGAAGTGCATCCGCAAGTGTTTCTCTAACCGAGGGGAGTATATGACTCCAAATATATCTCCAAGGGCCAACAGGGACATCTTCGGCGTTGTAATCTTCATCCTTGAGTTTGTATGGAAAGTTTCCCTTTTTCATGTTTTCTATAATATCCTCACCACCTTTGTAGCTAAATGGATGCTTTCCAAGCATAAGAATTCTAAATATCAACACAGCAACTGCAAAAGCTTCATCTATTGGTTGTCTTTTGTATTCTTTGAAATTAACGTTTTGTCGCAAAAGCGATGGTCGAGTGAATTCAAGAGTTCCCACATCCGTCTTAAAACCTTCTATCTGAAAGCTGTCTGTATCAATAAAGCCTACAGATACAGTCTTATCTACCTTTATAAGAATATTCAGAGGATTTATATCACCTACCAAAACGCCTTTCATATGCAAATATCTAAAACCCTTTAAAAGGTTAATGCATATGGATACAAGGTCTGCACGGGAAAGCCCATTTGCTTGTGCGTTGGTTGGAGTAAAAACGAGCTCTTGAAGAGTTTTCCCTGATATTTTTTTCATTAAGAAACCTACAAATTCACCAGATTTGTTGTATACAAGCTCCTCTGGCCAAGCTATAGAAAAAGTAGAGGATTTAACCATTTTTAGCTCTGACATGCTTTGCAACTTTTTAAGACGTAGTTTTGTAAGCCTGCTTGGATCGTATATCTTCACCAGTTTAGAGTCAATATTAGTTTTGTAGACTATACCTTCCCCACCCCTTGCAAGCTCTTCTAAAAGCATAACAGTATTACCGCTACTCGTTATAACTTCATCTCCTTCTTTTGGTATATAGCTAACATTTAATGGCTTATCTTCTATATTAATACCAGAAAAACCAGTTGAAGTTATCCTTTTTGGATACCTCATAATACCATTTTCACATATCTTATAAGGCATTCCGTTTGGAGAAACACCAATAACTAATAGCTTGCATCTTGTTTTTACGCTTTGAGATCTATGTAATTCGCATAATTCACGAGCAAGCACTTTATCGTTAGTTATAAACATTAGGTCCTTATGCACGCCAAATTTAGCGTATACCATTCTGAAAACTTGGTCTGGATGTGTATCTGTTTCTTCTCCTCTAAATTCTCCTACTTGATTGTGTATAAGCTCTTCAACTATATTTTTGGCTTTTTCTGCAATTTTCTTTTTGTCTGGGCTTGATGCTTTTTTCTCAAGCTCTTTCATTACTACATGGGGAATGTAGCATCTTCTTCCACTAACAAGTAGATATGGAGATAGATATTTATAAAAGAAAATCTCTGCTCCATCAGACATTAGGGCTGAAGTATCTACCAATACAACATACTTTGCAACCGCTTCTCTAAACCAAACAATATCCTGCATGTTAACTCCTCCCTAACAATGCTATAGAAAGGTCATCGTGCGTCCTTTGATTAAAAAGCTCCCTTCCGCTTTCCTTTAACTTTCGCTTCAGTGCTTTTTTATCATTATATTTTAAATTCAAATCGTAAAGTTTATACAAGAGTTTGCCAAATCTATTTTCTCTTTTTGAATATACAACGCTTTCCATTCCATCACTCATCAGATAAAAAGCTCTTATTCTTTCTTGATTGACATCCCCTTCTATCACCTTCATATAATTTTCGTAGCTTTCAGATGTTAAAAAGACTGTTTCACCTGCAAATTCACCTCTATAACCAGCAGATAATAACTTTATGCATCCATCTTCCATCATACACGCTACTATACCATCTCCTATGTGAAGAATCAGATACTGAGAATCCTTTATAAAAACCCCCAGAAAAGTGCAAGCCAAATCCTTTATGTCCGTGTTTAGTTTCTGTGCCTTGCTCTTTATCCTTTCCCTGACAGCTTCCAAGACACCTCTACCTGTCTCTAGTAAACTTCGATCATTACCATTTTCAATAAACCTCCTATAGTAAACAATCGCACTATTAACTACAGAGTTAGATGCTCTATAGGAGTGTGTGGCACTTCCAGCTCCGTCAGAGAGGATTGCACATGCCACATTCCCATTAGACCACGTCCTTACACTATCCTGGCAGGGTAAGTTTTCCATCATATTTTTTCTACCCCTAATAGCAAAAGAAAAGCCAAACCAACTATCCAATTTCAGCCCACCCCTTTATATTTTCATCAAGTTTTATTTTTGAGGTAGGAGACGACCTTGAAACTTTTGAAACGCTTTTACTTAACCAAACAAAGAACTCCTTAAACCTTAGACCTTTAAGTCTAAGAGGTGGTCTGTTTGGAGTAGTAAACTTTGCCAACGTGGACAGATCCGCATAAGGACCTATTCCTATTGGAAAAACAACAAGTTTTTTTGAATCTAAGAGAGTTTGCACTCTTGAAACCGCTTCATCTATTCTGTCCGTAGGTTGTCCGTCCGTCATAAGCACCATCCAAGGTTGATGATAGTCCACACCAGTTTCCTTATACATGGTTTTTCTTTGCTCAAGTTTGTCAAGGGCAGTTAAAACTGCACTTCCCATCGGAGTTTCTCCAGAAGCATCAAAAAACAAATACTTGTTGACACGCTCTACGGTAGAAAACTCTTGTAAAACTTTTACCTGACCTCCAAATGTGATCACACAGACTTCTGCAGAATACCTCGCAACTTCGTCCCTTTTAAGCTCATTAAGAAATAACTTGTAACCCTCGCTTAGCTCTCTTATGGGTTCTCCTTGCATTGAACCACTTGTATCAAGCACGAGAGCTATTGGAAGGCGTGTGGTAGGATTTTCCACAAGGTCTTCTAATGATATAAACTCATTGTGCATGATTTGAACCCTCCTAGTATAAATTATAAACCAAACCTTTCTCTAAGAATACATATAACGTTCGCAAAGACCTCGTCCTGACTTTTTGAACCATCAATTAGCACTATCCTTTCCCTCTCTTGGTTTGCCATAAGTATGTAGGCATCTCTCACT
>JBBKAW010000037.1 GCA_037722135.1 Aquificaceae bacterium | reverse complement strand
GAAGGATTATATCATCAAACAATTTTCTCCTTGCATCTTTTATGGTGGCTCAAGGTTATTAATCACCCTACAACTTGCAACTTGCGTTATTATAATCTTTCTCATGCTACGCCTTCTTGTCCCTGCAAGCACCAGCAACTTTGGTTCTGGTTTTGATGCCTTTGGTCTTGCCCTCAGCCTGTATAACGAGTTCTATATAGAGCCTTCTAAGGTATATACCATAGAGATAGAAGGTGAGGGTGTAAGTCTGCCAAAAGACGAGAGCAATCTGTTTGTAAGAGTTTACAAAAGAGCCTGTAAGGTGTTTGCTCTTGAGGAAAAGCCTTTTAAACTCAGGCAGGTAAACCGAGTCCCTACCGCAAGAGGGCTTGGCTCTTCTGCCACTGCCATAGTGGGTGGCATCTTAGCCTTTGAGTCTTTACATGGCATTAGTCTAAGTCTTGAGGAAAAGCTAAAGGTTGCCTTTGAGTTTGAGCCACATCCGGACAACCTACTTCCTGCCTTTCTTGGTGGCTTTGTGGTGTGTGTAAGCTCTGAGGAGGGTGTTAGGTTTCTAAGGCTTGACTTCCCAGAGGAGCTAAAGGTAGTGGTATGTGTGCCAGACTTTGAGCTTTCCACCCAGAGGGCAAGAGAGGTGCTAAGAAAAGAGGTATCTATAAAGGATGCGGTCTTTAACCTGCAAAGGTCTGCTCTTTTTGTGGGTGCAATTCTTACGAGGAGCTTTGAGCTTTTGAAAGAGGCAGTTAAGGACAAACTTCATCAACCCTACAGGTCTGAGCTAATACCAGGCTTTTGGAAAGTGCTCCAGAGGGCTTACGAGGCTGGTGCTTTGGCGGTCTTTCTGAGCGGTGCGGGTCCTTCTGTGGCAAGTCTGTGTATTGACGAGGCGGAAAAGGTGGGCTCTGCCATGGTTCAAGCCTTCAAAGAGGAGGGTATAAACTCAAGGTATATAACGCTCCGAGCCTCCAAAGAGGGTGCAAGATGTGAGAGTTTTAACCCTTGATGTGGGAAATACCTCAGTGGACGTGTGCCTCTTTGAGGGTTCTTTGAAGTATGTGGGTAAACACAGTCATAAGGATGTGCCACTCTTGAGTGCAGACCTTGTGCTCGTGTCCTCTGTCAAACCCTCGGCGAACAACACTATCCTTGAAAAATACCCCCATGCGAGGTTTATAGGGGCGGAGGATGTGCCACTTCAAAGTGCCTTTGAGGGAAAGGAGAGAGTGGGCATAGACAGATTGCTCAACCTTTACGGAGCGGTCCAGCTCTTTTCAAAGGACGTAGTGGTAGCCAGCTTTGGCACTGCGGTAGTCTTAGACTTGGCGATAGATGGTGTATTTCAAGGTGGCTTTATAACTCTTGGTGTGGGCACTGGGCTTGAATGCCTTTCTCAAAGGGCGGAGTTAATTCCAAAGTTAGAGTTAAAAAAGACCATAGCCACCATAGGCAAAGATACAGAGACTGCAATTCTCGGTGGGTTTTATAGGCAGTATTTTCATTTCCTTGAGGGATGTTTGAAAGAATGGCAAAAAGCCTATGGCAAGAGCCTTAGTCTTGTGCTAACCGGTGGCGATGGATGGCTCTTTGAGGAGCTTGGCATATACGAGCCTCTTCTTATCCACAAGGCTATGCTTCTTCTTTCAGGCTTTTATAGTAAGCCTTTATAAACTCAAGGGCTTCCTCTTTGGTCTTTACCTTACCCTCCAACTGGGCTTCCTCAAGAGCTTTCTTGAGCTTTCCCACAAGAGGACCCTGAGCTATACCAAGGGTCTGCATTATCTCCCTTCCATCAAGCAGGGCTTTCATTGGGACTTTTGAAAGTTTTTCTCTTTTAAAGCTTACCAAGTCATGTATAGTCTCAAGAAGTTTCTTTATCTCCGCCTCTTGGTCGCCACTACCCATAGCGTCCGCAATGGCATGCAAAAAGAGATGACCTGCTATGTCTCCACACTCTCTCCAAAAGTTCGCCCTTCCTCTGTCTGTGAGCTGACCCTTAAAAAGAGACTCCCTTAGGTAAAAGGGTCTTAGATGCTCTCTCACAAGCTTTGCCACAAACTCTACCGCAAGTTCACCCCACTTATAGGTTTTGCCATAGCTCCTTACCAGCTCCGCACCCAGTTTATCATGGTTGTAAAAGGTTATTTTCCCCTCTCTAATTTCAAAGGTGTGAGGCTTTGCAAGGTCATGAAAGAGTGCGGAAAGTTTAAGTAGCTCAATGTCAGAAAATTCCCCATGCACTTCCATTTTTCCAAAGTTTTCCAAAAGCTCCGCAGGCAGGTATCTGTCTCTTTCTTGAATGACCCTTTCAAGGGCTTCCAACACTCTAAAGACATGCTCTTCAAGAGGGTATATATGATGCTCCCCCTGGTCTCTTATCTCCTTCCAACGGTCTGTGTCTGGGAAAAGCTCCTGCAAAACTCCATACGCATACAGGTCTTTGAGCACCCTATAGCTTTTAGGATGTCTAAGGATTTTGAAAAGCTCAAGATTTATCCTCTCTGCTGGTGCCTTCTTTACAAGATGCTTCTTTTTCTTTACAAACTCGTAAAAATCTTCGGTAAGCTCCAGATTCTTTTCTACCGCAAGGCGAAAGCCCCGTAGTATCCTTACTGGGTCTTCTTCAAGGTTTTTGAGGGAGATGGGTCTCAAAAGCCCCTGCTCTAAGTCCTCTACACCATGAGCTGGGTCGTATATTAGGGTTTGCTTTGCACCTATGCTAAGCACATCATCTATGCTAACCGCCATAGCATTGGCGGTAAAGTCTCTTGAGAGCAGGTCTTCCACCAGAGCCTTTTCTAAGTCTCTACCCTTTATCTGAGCAAAGTCAAAACGATACTTGTAGGGTGGAATTCTCAAAACCACCGTCGCTATGGTAGGTCTCCTAAGCAGTCCCTTTTTCTCAAATTCAAAGTAAGAGCCACCTATCCTCTCTGCGAGCTTTTTGGCGGTTTCTCTTGGGTCGCAGGTTACCAAAAGGTCTACATCTATATGGTATCCCACAGGCTCACCCAGAAACCTATCTCTTACCCAACCACCCACTATAAAACAGTAGGCTTCCCTCGGTAGAACCCTTGCAATATCGTCAAAGTAGGTCATATAAAAGTTAAGCCCGTGCGCAGTATGCTTTATGCCCTTCTCAAAGATAAGCTCCTGCATAGTATAAGAATTTATCTCATAGGTCTCTCCTTAACAAATTCTTATGTCCCTTAGAAGAGAGCCATAAAGCCCCACAGAGGAAGCGTCCTTTTTGTGGAGCATCTTAACGAAATCTTAACAATTAATCTGTAAACTTATAGCAAAATCTCTAAGGAGGTGGTAAAATGAGAAAGAGGATGTTGCAGAGTGCTGTCCTCTCAATGGGAGCTTTGGCTCTCTTGTCCGTGCCTGCAAAGGCACAGCAGATAATCAGGATTGACGGCTCTTCCACCGTTTACCCCTTAACAGAGGGTATAGCGGAAGAGTTCCAAAAGGCAAAGAGGGGTGCGGTAAAGGTCACCGTGGGCATATCTGGCACAGGTGGTGGCTTTAAGAAGTTCTGCAGAGGCGAAACGGACATATCCAACGCCTCAAGACCCATACTTGCAAGGGAAATGGAAGAATGCAGAAGGAACGGCATTCAGTATATTGAACTTCCTATAGCCTATGACGGTCTTGCGGTGGTGGTAAACCCAAGAAACAACTGGGCAACCTGCATGACGGTGGAACAGCTAAGAGAAATATGGAAGCCTGAATCCCAGGGCAAAAAGTTCATGTGGTCAGACCTTGACCCCAAGTGGCCCAGAGTGGAAATAAAGCTTTGTGGACCTGGTTCTGACTCTGGAACCTTTGACTACTTTACAGAAGCAATAGTGGGTAAGGCAAGGGCTTCAAGAGGTGACTACCTTGCATCTGAAGACGACAATGTGCTTGTGCAATTTGCCCGAAGGGAAAGGGGTGCTCTCTGCTACTTTGGACTTGCCTATGTGGAAGAGAACAAGGGTAAGGTGAAGGCTATACAGATAAAGAATCCCAAGACTGGTCAGTGCGTTGCACCCACATATCAAACAGTCCAAAACGGCACATATCAACCACTCTCCAGACCACTCTTTATATATGTAAACGCAAAGGCTGTGGAGGAAAGACCTGAGGTAAGGGAGTTCGTAGAGTTTTATCTCAAAAACGCAGGCAGGATAGCCAGACAAGTGGGATACATAGCTCTTCCTGACAGGGCTTACAGAATGGCAGAGGAAAGGTTCAGAAAAAGAGTGGTAGGCACCGTCTTTGGTGGTGAACCACAGGTTGGTCTTACCATAGATGAACTTCTCAAGAGGGAAGCCAGGCAATGACACTCTCCATAGGAGTTAAAAAGGCAATAGACATAGCCCTGTATCTTTTCTTGATGCTTATGGGGGCTGTGTCTATCCTCATAACCTTTGGCATAGTCTGGGTCTTGCTGGTAGACACTATAAGGTTCTTCACCCACCCCGAAGGGGGTGGCTTTCCCACTTCACTTATAAGGTTCTTTACAGAAACCCAGTGGACTCCCACTTTCTACAATAAGCAGATAGGTATATGGCCCCTAATTAACGGCACCTTTATGATTGCTTTTATATCCATGTTGGTTTCTATTCCTCTTGGGTTAGTGGTAGCCATATACCTCAGTGAATACGCCAGCTGGAAGGTTAGAGAAACGGTAAAGCCCTGGCTTGACTTTCTTGAGGCAGTTCCCACAGTGGTTTATGGCTATTTTGCCCTATTGTTCGTCACCCCCATACTTAGCAAACTTCTTGAACCCTTTGGTATATACGTGGAAGGTATGAACGCCCTAGCCCCTGGTATAGTCATAGGAATAATGATACTTCCCTATACCGCATCCATGATAGAGGATGCCTTTAAGGGTGTCCCACAATACCTAAGAGAGGCATCCTACTCTCTTGGAGCTTCTAAGCTAAGGACAGCTCTGTTTGTAGTGCTTCCTGCAGCAAAGTCTGGGGTGCTTTCCGCCTACCTTCTTGGATTTTCAAGGGCAATAGGTGAGACCATGGTGGTGGCAGTGGCAGCTGGCATGTATCCTCAGATAACCGCCAACCCCCTTGAGCCAGTTCAAACCATAACAGGATACATAGTGCAGGTGGCTCTTGGAGACCTACCTTTTGGCTCTTTTGAGTATCTATCCATATTTGCCGCAGGCTTTATGCTCTTTGTTATAACATTAATACTAAACTCCATAGCGGTTTACCTAAAATCCAAAACAGTGGGGTATTAAGATGGAACAGGGTGTTGAAGTTAGAGGAGAGTTAGAGACAAGACTAAAAGAATTTGACATAGAGGGCTACACAAAGGGTGTAAAGAAGAGAGATAAGCTTTTTGAAATAATCGGGCTTATTGCCACTTTTTTTGTTCTCCTATTCCTCTTTGCTATAGCGGTAGACCTTCTCATTGATGGATGGGTAAGAATAAAAGACCCTAACTTTTACACCTCTTTCCCCTCAAGGTTTCCAGACCAAGCGGGAATACTCTCCGCATGGGTTGGGACGGTCTACGTCATGGCAGGAGCGATCTTTTGGGCAGTCATAATAGGCGTTCCTGCAGGTATATACCTTGAGGAGTATGGAGGCAAGGGAAAGATAGCCAGAATAATAGAGGCAAACATCTCAAACCTCGCCGCTGTCCCTTCCATAGTATATGGTCTATTGGCTTTAGGAGTATTCGTATATAGGTTTGAGTTCGGAGAGAGCATACTTACCGCAAGTCTTACTCTCGGTCTTCTCATGCTACCTGTTGTGGTAGTCTCCACAAGAGAGTCTATCAGGAGAATTCCTCGCTCCATAAGGGAAGCTGCCTACGCTTTGGGTGCAACAAGATGGGAAACCCTTTTCCACCATATCCTACCCTACTCAATTGGCGGAATACTCACTGGTCTCATTATTGCAGCGTCAAGGGCTATAGGAGAGACCGCACCCCTCATAACCATAGGAGCTCTAACCTTTATAGCCTTCCTGCCACCAGCACCTTGGGAAGACTTCATTGGAATGCTCAAGTCTCCCTTTACGGTTTTACCTATACAAATGTTCAACTGGGTCTCAAGACCTCAAGCTGCCTTTCACACCAATGCAGCTGCCGCAGGTTTTGTCCTACTTGTAATAGCCTTCTTGATGAACTCCATAGCCTTTTACCTTAGATACAAAGTCAGGAGGAAATACCAATGGTAAATCCTGCTAAAATGTTAGAGGAGAGGAAAAAAGTGCAAAGTGTGGGACCAGACAAGGTTAAGCTGGAAGTGAGAAACTTTAACTTCTACTATGGTAGTTTCCAAGCTCTAAAGAATATAAACTTCCCCATATATGAAAAGAAAGTAACCGCCATAATAGGACCCTCTGGCTGTGGCAAAACCACTCTTCTTAGAGCCTTCAACCGTATGCATGACCTATATCCAGGAGCTCGCTACGAAGGTGAGATAATAATGCATCCTGATGGTATAAACCTTGTAGACCCCAAAACAGACCCCCTAAGGGTTAGAATGCGTATAGGAATGGTTTTCCAAAAGCCTAACCCCTTTCCCAAAAGCATATACGAAAATGTAGCCTACGGTCTCAAGATAAGAGGCATAAAGAACAAAAAACTCCTTGACGAAGCGGTAGAAAAGGCTCTCAGAGGTGCAGCACTTTGGGATGAGGTAAAGGATAGGCTTCATACAAACGCCTATTCCCTCTCTGGAGGTCAACAGCAAAGGCTCTGTATAGCCAGAGCCATAGCGGTAGAACCCGAAGTCCTTCTCTTTGACGAGCCCACCTCAGCCCTTGACCCCATATCCACTGCCAAAATAGAGGACCTTATAGTGGAGTTAAAGCAAAGAGTCACCATAGTGATAGTGACCCATAACATGCAACAGGCTGCGAGGATATCGGACTATACCGCCTTTATGTATCTTGGAGAGCTTGTGGAGTTTGGACCCACAGAAAAGATTTTCACAAAGCCCGAGAAGAAACTCACAGAAGACTACATAACAGGAAGGTTTGGATAAAATATCTATGTGTTTATATACCGCAGGAGAGTTCAGTTTTACGAAACAGACGCCCAAGGGATAGTGCACCACTCTAATTATTTCAGATACTTTGAGGAGGCGAGAGGGGAGCTTTTGAGGTTTCTGGGTTATCCCTACTCAAGGCTAAGAGAGGAAGGCGTAGATGTGGTCTTACTTTCTGCAAATTGCGAATTTATAAAACCTCTGCGTTATGACGAAGAGTTTGAAATTGAGCTCACCCTCCTACACTTAGACCGTTTTACCTTTTCTTTCCAATACCTTCTTAGGTCTTCAGAAAGGATAAAGGCGAAGGGTAGCACAAAGCACTGCACCGTAAAGGAAGGGAAGATATGTTCCATACCCACACAAGTAAAGGAAAAGCTCATTCAATTCTTTTCAAATCCCTGTATGCATTCCTAAAACCCGAGATTATACCCACAAAAAGGAAAAAGAGCAGTCCAAATGGGAAAGTTTTTAAACCCAAAAGACCTTCCATAAGCCACTTGTCAAAGGCATAGCCCACTAAAAGACCGGCAATTATCCCACCAAGAAGGTTAAAAGCCACGTTGAGTGCAAGAAAGTCTTT
>JBBKAW010000036.1 GCA_037722135.1 Aquificaceae bacterium | reverse complement strand
ATGCCTTTTAGGCTTGAGTTAAAATAATGAGTTTAATGAAGAAAGTATTAATCCTTGGCAGTGGACCAAATCGTATAGGTCAAGGTATAGAGTTTGACTATGCCTGCGTCCATGCGGTCTTTGCCCTAAAGGAGCAGGGAATAGAGACCATAATGGTTAACTGCAACCCAGAAACTGTCTCTACAGACTACGACACTGCGAACGCTTTATACTTTGAGCCAGTGGTTTTGGAAAATGTGCTTGAGGTCATAAGAAGAGAAAAGCCCGATGGAGTCTTTCTCCAGTTTGGTGGTCAAACGCCTCTTAAACTCTCCCTTCCTCTCAAGAACCTTGGTATAAACATACTGGGAACTCCTCCAGAAAGCATAGATATGGCGGAGGATAGGGAGCTCTTTAAGAAACTTGTTGACAACCTTGGCATAAAACAGCCACCCAGTGGAACTGCAAGGACGAAGGAAGAAGCCATAAGAATAGCGGAAGAGCTTGGCTTTCCTGTGCTTGTGAGACCTTCCTATGTGCTTGGTGGCAGGGCTATGAGAATAGTTTATGACAGGGAGGAGCTTATCCAATACCTTGAAGAGGCGGTAAGTGTGAGCTTTGAAAGACCCATACTCATAGACAAGTATCTTTCTGACAGTATAGAAGTGGATGTGGACGCCATAGGAGATGGTGAGGATTATCTAATAGGTGCGGTGATGGAGCATATAGAGGAGGCGGGTGTTCATTCAGGAGATAGCGCGGCAAGCATACCACCATACACTCTCTCAAAGGAAGTGGTAGAAGAGATAAAAAGACAGTCTAAGCTCATAGCGAAGGCTCTAAAAGTGAAAGGGCTTGTGAACCTTCAGTTTGCGGTAAAGGATGGTGAGGTCTACGTGCTTGAGGTTAACCCAAGGGCTTCAAGGACTGTTCCTTTTGTAAGCAAGACCATAGGCTATCCTTTGGCAAAGCTATCCGCTCTCGTGGGTATTGGTAAGTCTTTGAGAGAGCTTGTCCCAGAGGTATTTGAAAGACTACGGGAAGGCAAAGCCCACTTTGCCAGCGACTTTATGCCTTCAGACAAGAAGGTATACTCCGTCAAAGAGGTGGTCTTTCCTTGGAACAGGTTTCCAGAAGAAGACCCAGTGCTTGGACCCGAAATGAAAAGCACAGGAGAAGTTATGGGCATTGCAGAGGACTTTGGACTGGCTTACTACAAGGCACAGCTTTCTGCAGGTAGCAGGTTACCTTTGGAAGGCAAAGTTTTCCTTAGTGTGGCGGACAGGGATAAACCAAAAGTGATAGACCTTGCAAGAGGCTTTCTTGAGCTGGGCTTTGAAGTCTATGCCACTTCTGGAACATACAAGTTTCTAAAGGAGAGAGGATTGGATATAAAGCATGTGCTAAAGGTCTCCGAAGGAAGACCCAACGTGGTGGACATGATAAAAAACCAAGAGATACAGCTCATCATAAACACGCCCACAGGCAGAAAAGAGAGGAGCGATGCTTATCACATTAGGAGGTCTGCAATTCAATATGGCATACCTTACACAACCACTGTAAGAGGTGGATATGCCATGCTTGAAGCCATAAAAAGCTACATAAAGCACGGTGGTAGACTAAAGGTTTACGCCCTTCAGGACCTATGAAAATAGTGCTTACAGGAGAACCGGGTATAGGAAAAACCACACTCATAAAGAAGTTAGCAAAGGTTTTGGGAAACAAAGCCATAGGCTTTTGGACAGAAGAGGTTAGAGACCCAAAAACAAAAAAACGCACAGGCTTTAAGGTAGTCTCCACAGAGGGTAATAGCCTGCTTTTTGCCAGCAAAACCTTTACTTCAAAACATCTTGTAGGCTCTTATGGTGTAAATGTGCAAAGATTTGAAAGTGTTGCCCTTCCAATTCTTGAGAAAGCTCTTAGGGAAAACAAGGTGGTGCTTGTGGATGAAGTAGGCAAGATGGAGCTTTTCTCAAAGCCCTTTAGAGAGCTTATTAGAGCACTCATCCATGACCCCAGAAAGCATATGGTGATAACCATTCCTATAAGGGATGTGCATCCTCTTGTTGCAGAAATAAGAAGGCTCACGGGTGCGGTCCTTTTGGAAGTAAGCAAAGAAAACAGAGATGGGCTATTAGAGGATATTCTCAGCCTTCTTGACACATCCTGACTCTTTAGGCTATAGTTTTTAACAAGGAGGTGAACTATGAGAAAACTTTTACTTATAACTGGAATTGTTTCAGCCCTTAGCCTTTCCGTGCCCACAGACCTGTCTTTTGCAAATACGCAAACTAAAAAACAGGTGGTGCAGGGAAAGGCTAAGCAGGTAAATAAGAAGAGTTTGTCCGCTAAGAAAAGCTCAAAGAAAATCTTATCAAAAGGCAAGTCAAGGAATAAAAAAGTTGTCTACAAAAGACCTCGTTATGCCAAGAACATAAACAAGCCCCAAGAGGGTGAACTTCTCAAATTAGAGGGTATGATAAAAGGCATAAATGAACAGTGAAGAAATACGTCTCATAGAAGAGCTTAAAATAAGGCAGGGTGACACTTGGCGTGTCCTAAAGATAATGAGTGAGTTTGTCCAAGGTTTTGATGCTCTGTCTTCTGTAGGTCCTGCCATAACTTTTTTTGGAAGTTCAAGGCTTGATGAGACAGACCCCTATTACAAAAAAGCATACAGAACCGCCTTTATGCTTGGAAGTCTTGGCTTTCATATAGTTACAGGTGGTGGTCCAGGCATAATGGAGGCTGCAAACAGAGGAGGCAAAGACGCAGGAACTTTGTCTGTAGGATTAAACATCCAAATACCTACAGAGCAAATTCCCAACCCATACCAAAACCTTTCCCTTAACTTTGACTACTTCTTTGTGAGAAAGGTTATGCTATTGAGATATTCCACCGCCTACCTTATATTCCCCGGTGGTTTTGGGACACTTGATGAGCTCTTTGAAGCACTAACTCTTATACAAACAGGCAAGAGCCCAAGGTTTCCCATAATACTCTTTGGCTTTGAATACTGGAAACCTCTTCTTGACTTTATGAAAAACACTATGGTGTCTTATGGAACTATAGACAAAAGCGACATGGACCTAATATCTATATGTGATACTCCAGAAGAAGCGGTAGAGCTTATAATAAAAGAGATGGTTAACCTTTATAGAAAGCTTGAAAAGGAAGAGCCCTTTAATCCTATCTTTGAGAGGCTAAAGGCTATACTATACAAAGCAAACGCTTTACCATGAGGCTTTTACATATATCAGACCTTCATACAGGAAAGAGGCTATATGACAAAGTAAGCAGGAATGAAGACCTAATTTACGCCCTTGAGCAGGTAAAAAACATATGCAAAGAAGAAAGGGTAGACATTCTTTTGATAGCGGGAGATGTCTTTGACAAGAGAAACCCCGACTTTGAATCCCAAGCACTTATATTGGACTTCCTCACAGAAATGAACTCCATTGGACTGCACATATTACTCATAGCGGGAAACCACGACAGCTACGACTTTATGAAAATATACAAGAACCTAAGGAAACTCTCAAACATTCATGTCTTTGATAGACCTTCTACAAACCTCAAGGAAGTTATATTTCAATATGACCAGTTAAAGATTGCCTGCCTTCCCTATCCAGATGAAAGGGTCTTGACACACTTTGACGAAGAAAGGCGAAGAAGCTATGCGGAAAAAGTGGCGAATTACATGAAAGCCCTTGCACGCGAGGTTGAGGACTCACGCTACAGAGTCCTCGTGTCTCACTTAATGATAGAGAAGGCTAAGGTGGCAGGAAGTGAACTCCAATCAAGCGTAAGTCCTTACTATACGGTAAGAGCAGACACAATTCCGGATACCTTTCAGTATGTAGCCTTAGGGCATGTACATAGAAACCAAAGGATAGAAGGCACAGCATCTAAAGTTTACTACTCTGGCAGTCTCTACCAGATAGATTTTTCAGAAAAGGGTATGGATAAGTTTGTAAACTTGGTGGTGCTTGAGGATGGTATGGCAAAGGTGGAAACCATAAGGCTTGACCTAAAAAGACAGCTTGTGGAGATAAGACTCAAAGAAGGAGATGATATACAAAAGTCCCTTGAACCCTTGTCCAAGGAAAACCTACTGGTAAAGGTTGTCATGGAGGTAAGGATGTCAGACCCCTTTTTCCAGCACAAGAGAGATACGGTGTTTAAAATCCTCGGTGATAGGCTTGTAAGACTTGAAATGGAGCCTGTAGGGACCTATCAAGAGACAAAAACAGAAACAGGCAAAATAGACCTGCTTAGCCTGTATGAGGACTTTTATAGGTATAAATACAAGTCAGAGCCCTCACAAGAGCTAAAGGCTCTATTCCAAAAACTTATAGACAAGGTTAGCCATGAGACCCATAAAACTTGAACTTGAGAACTTTACCGTATACAGAGGAAAGCATAGCGTTGACTTTTCAGCCCTTGACTTCTTTACCATAAAGGGTAAGACGGGAGCGGGAAAGACAAGCCTTATTGATGCCATATGCTACGCCCTTTATGGAAAAGTTCCAAGATACGGAGGAGAAAGGGCACATGCATATCTTGTCTCAAAGGGTCAGAGGTTTATGCGTGTATCCTTAGAGTTCTCTGTTAGAGGAAGGAGATACAAAATAGAAAGAGAGTATGTGGAAGACAAAAGAAGAAATCAGTCAGAGTTTAGGTTTTACGAAGAGGGAAAGCCAAAGCCTTTTAGAGAAAGGGAATTAGAAGACTATCTCAAGAATGTGCTTAGGCTTGACTATGGTATTTTTACAAAGGTTATATTGCTACCTCAAAACCAGTTTGATAGGTTTTTAAAGCCACAAAATCAAAGAGAAAGAAGAGAAATACTCAATTCCTTGCTTGGATTTTCTGAGCTCATTTCCTCACTAAAAGACTTAGTGGGAGAAGAGTATAGACATCTCACTGGCAAACTTCAGCTTATGCAACAGAGATTTGAACAACTGGCTCATATAACTCCAGAACTTATACTTCAAAAGGAGAAAGAACTTGAGAGGGTGGAAAAAGAATATAAGGAGCTTTCAGAAAAGGCATCCAAACTAACAGACCTACTTCTAAGGTGTAAGGAACGGGACAGCCTTTTGCAGGAATACAAAAAAACATTGGAAAACTTAAACAATTTATCCCTTCAAGAAGAAGACATGGCACGAAAAAAACAACTTCTTGAGACCGCCCTTGAAATACTTCCTTACCTTCCAAGAGTAGAACAATATGAGAACCTTCTTTTACAAGAAGAAAAACTCAAAGAAGAGAAAAGGAAAAAAGAGCTTGACCTAAAAAAGTATTATGACGAAAGGGAGCTTGCGGAGCAAGAGTTTAAAAGGATAGAAGGAGAGTTTAAAAACCTTGAGTTATACAACAAGAAACGAATTGAGATAAGCCAAGCCATACAGCTTATTGAGCAATATTTAAGCTTCAAAAAAGACTTAGAAAAGATAGAGGAGGATATAGAACGTTTAGAGGAACAAAAAAACCTTTACGAAACACAGTTAAAGGAGCTAAGGGAAAGGTCTCGCAAAGGTTATGAGAAGATAAGAGAGGTGGAGCAAGCCATACAAAAACTTGAGGAAGAGGGTATAGAGCAAGAGTTTATTCAATCTCAGAGGATAAAGGAGCAGGTGGAGAAGTTGAATGAATTGAAAAGGAGGCAGGAACAGGTCAAAAAACAGGTAGAAACCCTTGAAAAAGACCTAAAAGGTAAGGAGGAGGAGCTAAACAAAGCACTAAAAGAAAAGGAGAAACTGGAGCATGCCATAGAAGAAGTAGAAAGAGATATATCTAACCTTAGGAACTTTTTAGAAAAAGAGGGTGAACTGCTTCAGGAGAGCTTTAGGCTTAAGGAACAGCTAAGTAAAGCTTTGGAACTCAAGCAGGTATGCGAAGAGAAAGCTATGCATAAACAAAAATTGCAAGAGTTGGAGAAAAACCTAAGCCTTATGGAAGAAGAGTTGGAAAAGCTAAAAGAAAGAAGACTTGAGGTGTATGCCTTTGAGATAAGGTCAAGGTTGAAGGAAGGAGACATATGTCCCGTATGCGGTCATAGATTGGAGCATATAGAATTTGAAGGAAAGGGAGAAGACATCGCAAGTCTAATCAAAAGACAAGAGGAATTAGAAAGAGCTATAAATGGTCTTAGGTCTGAGCTTTTTGAAAGGCAAGCCAAGTTTTCCCTTTTGGAAAATAAGGAAAAGGAATTGCAAGAATCACTGCATGGACTTTCCACAGAGGATATTCACAGAAAACTCTCTGAGGTAGAGGACATTCTAAAGGAAATTGAGGAAAAAAAGAGGCTTTTAAAGGACAAGGAGCAAACCTTAAGAGACCTCAAGACCAAACAATCTGAACTATCCAACTTTATAGACAACCTAAGGTCCGAAGAAGGCAGAATAAGAGAGGAGTTTCTCTCAAAGAACTCTTTCCTTGAAAGGCTTATAGAAGAAATAGACTCCTTAGTTAAGTCTTTGGGAGAACCTTTGGATGTGGTGCTTGAAAAGGTCAAAGAAGTAGAAAGGGCGTATGAGGAGCTTAGGTTGTTGAGGGAAAGGGAGAGGAAGTTTAAACAGAGGTTTGATGAGATACAAGAAGAGCTTATGGAAAAGGAAAAGAAGTATGCGGAGCTTGAAGAGAGGTTAAAGGGATTGGCAGAGCAGAAGAGGTCTTTGGAAGAAAAACTTATGGACTTAGGCGGTAGGGTTATAAAAGCTACCGGAGAAAGCCCCTCTGAACTCTTAGCACACAAGTTAGAAAAACAAAGCCAAGAGTTGGAACAAAAGGTAAAAGAAGTGCAGGAGAACTACCAAAAGACTCTCTCCTACTTGCAAAGGTTGAGAGAGCAAGAAACAAGGCTTACCTCGGATATTCAAAACATAGAAAGGATGCTTTATCAATTGCAGACTCAGAAACAAAGCATGGCAAGTGAGATATACTTTCTCCAAGAGAGGTTTGGTAGTTTGCAAAACCTCAAAAGATATGCTTTGAGTCAAGAGCAAATAAGAGAGCTTCAACAAGAGATAGAAGA
The DNA here is from genome assembly GCA_037722135.1 of Aquificaceae bacterium. Taxonomy (NCBI): domain Bacteria; kingdom Pseudomonadati; phylum Aquificota; class Aquificia; order Aquificales; family Aquificaceae; genus Pampinifervens; species Candidatus Pampinifervens sericum. The sequence continues at coordinate 788 of JBBKAW010000036.1, read as the reverse complement.
ATATAACAGAGAAAGGCATAATCTTGAAAATAGACTAAAGGAGCTTGAGGTAAAACTTCAAAGCCTAAGGGAACTTCCTGAAACCTCTCAGGTTGAAGAGGACTTAAAGAACTTAAACGCATCTATTGAGGAAAACAGAAGACTGCACGGAAGTCTCCACAGCGATATAGAAAAGCTAAAGAAAGACCTTTCCGAGAAACAAAGTTTGGAAAAGGAGCTTTCTGAGCTTCGCATGAACTTGAGTCTTTACGAAAGGCTAAGGAACGACCTTGTAGACAATCAATTTCCAGAGTATGTGAGCCAGCTTATGCTAAAAAGGATTATTGATAGGGCAAGTTATTACCTTTTTAAATTCACTACGGGACTTTTTACCTTTGACCTGATTGAGGGAGACCTGCATGTCTATGACCACTCTACTGGATATCACAGGGTTGTTTCCAGTTTGAGCGGTGGTGAGACCTTTTTGGCGAGCCTTTCTCTTGCCTTTGCGGTTGCGGACATACTTTCCCAGAATGCGCCTCTTGAAAGTCTTTTCATAGATGAAGGCTTTGGTTCTTTAGATAGGGAAACAAGAGATTCCCTTTCTGAGTTTTTTGATATGATAAGACAGTCCACAGACAGGCTTGTGGGAGTTATAACCCACGTGGAAGACATAGCGGAAAAGTTTAGTCAAAGAATAGAAGTGGAAAAAAGGGACGGCTACGCAAGGCTTAAGGTCATATATTAATACTCATGAGAACCATAAGCAAAGAAGAACTTAAGGAACTCTATCACAAGGACTTTCCACT
>JBBKAW010000035.1 GCA_037722135.1 Aquificaceae bacterium | reverse complement strand
TATAATTAATCTCTATGGAGGAAAGGCAAGAACCTCAAGAAGCTCAAGAACCTTCACAACCAGTGGAAGACCCAAGAGACCAAAGGATAAGGGAGCTTGAAGAAAAGCTCTCAAAGCTTGAAAATACCGCAAGGGTTATAAACCAAAGGTATGTAGACCTTCGGAGAGAAATGGAGTATTTAAAGGAAAGATACAGAAAGGACCTTGAGGAGGCAAAAAAATACGGGTATGAAAAGCTGGCTCTTGACCTTCTTGAGGTGGTGGATAACTTTGAAAGAGCCTTTCAATATGAAGGGCAAGACCTGGAAGGGCTAAGAAGGGGCTTTGAGCTTATATACAAAGAACTCTTGAGAATATTAGAAAAGTATGGAATAAGGGAAATAGAGCTCTTAGGCAAGGAGTTTGACCCATACCTTGCAGAGGCTGTAGACAGAGAATACACTCAAGATGTGCCTCCAAACGTGGTCATTAGAGTAGAAAGAAAAGGATATTGGCTACACGACAGGGTGCTAAGACCTGCCAAGGTGGTGGTATCCTATTACGAAGAGGAGATTACGTGATGGAAATACGTTTTAAAGACTTCTACCGTAAAATGACACCCTTTAAGGACGAAAGTATGGAACAGCTTCTTGAGGAACAGGTAAATCAGTGGATAAAACTCAACAAACCAAAGATAATAAATGTGGAGACCCTTTGGGAGAGAAATTCTCATGTTTCTGCTGGTATAAGGATATGGTATATCCAGGATTGAAAAGAAGGGCTTGTATATTTATAGATGGAGCAAACTTTTACTTTATTCAGAAGGAAATTCTACACCAACGTATTGACCTTATTAAGCTTGTAAATTACTTTAGGGTGGAGTTTGATATATACAACACCTTTTTCTACCTTGCATACAGGGAAGGAGACGAGAAGCAAGAGAGCTTCATTAAAATGCTTGCCTTTAGCGGTATAACGGTGGTTAAAAAACCCATAAAACAGCTTAAGGATGGAACTTACAAAGGAGACTTAGATGTGAACCTTGCTATAGATGCTCTGCTTACCAAGGATAACTATCAGACTGCCATACTATGCACTGGAGATGGAGATTTTGAAAAGTTGGTTTGGACACTCAGAAATTTTGGGAAGGAGATTATCTGTCTTTCTGCGAAGGAAGCCACTGCCATTGAATTGGTAAACGCTTGTGATAGATACATAGACCTTAGAGACCTTTTGCCTATTGTAAAGTTAGAGGAAAAGGAATGAAGTTCTTAGTGGTAGGTGTGGGTGCTCTGGGAAGTGCTTACCTTGCCTTTCTAAGCAGGGCAGGTTATAAGGCGGTAGGGCTTTTAAAGAAGGGGAGGAAACTCCAAAGTATATGGGTAGAGGGTATATGGGGTGAGTTCACTCAGGAAGTGAAAGCCGTAGACACGCTGGATGCTCTTGACTTTGAGCCAGATATCACCATACTAACAGTTAAAAGCTACGATACCACACAAGCTCTCAAGGATATACAAAAGCTTAAAGACACTAAGAGTTTTCTTATGGTGGCACAAAATGGTTATGGCAACTATGAAAAGGCTATAGAGGTTTTTGGCAAGGGTAATGTTATACTTGCAAGAGTCATATTTGGTGCGGAGCTTTTGGAGTGGGGAAGGGTTAGAATAACCGTGTGCGGTGATGATGTGGTGCTTGGAGACCCAGAGGGCATAATAGAGGAGGCTTTTTTAAAGGAGTTAGCTAATACCTTTAACAGTGCTGGCATACCTACCAGATACGAAAAGGAAGTTTATAAATACCTATGGGACAAAATTCTCTATAACTGTGCCTTGAACCCTCTTGGTGCTCTTTTTGAAACCACCTATGGCAGGCTTGCAAGCAATGTATACACAAAAGAGCTTATGGACAAGATATTGGAAGAAGCTTTTGAGGTCATAAGGGCAAATGCCATTCCCACCTTTTGGCAAGATGTGGAAGAATACAAAAGACACTTTTATCAAAGGCTTATTCCACCCACTGCGGAGCATTACCCCTCTATGCTTGCGGATGTGAAAAAGGGAAGGACGGAAATAGACGCACTCAACGGTGCTCTCCTTGAGCTCGGAAGGTCAAAGGGTATAACTCTTCCCGTTAACGAGATGGTGGTAAGGCTCATAAAGGCAAAAGAGGTATTTAATCAATCTTCAGGACGGTGAGAAAGGCTTCTTGAGGAAGCTCCACTTTACCAAACTGCTTTAGCCGTTTTTTCCCTTCCTTTTGCTTTTCAAGAAGTTTCTTCTTTCTTGTTACGTCTCCACCGTAGCATTTGGCAGTCACGTTTGCCCTTAGAGGAGGTATCCTCTCTGACGCTATTATCCTTGTGCCTATACCTGCTTGAACCTTTACCTCAAAGAGCTGTCTGGGGATGACTTCCTTTAGTTTTTCCACAAGTTGACGTGCTCTTCTATAAGCCTTGTCCCTGTGGACTATGAAGGATAAGGCATCCACTGGGTCATTGTTTATAAAGATGTTTAACCTTACAAGGTCTTCTTCTCTAAAGCCGATAAACTCATAGTCGTATGAGGCGTAGCCCCTTGAAACACCCTTTATCTTGTCATGAAAGTCCATTATCACTTCACTCAAAGGCATCTCATACTCAAGCATTACAGTGTTTGGGTCAAGGTAGATAAACTTCTTTTGAATGCCCCTCTTTTCTTGACAAAGGTTCATAATGCTTCCCACATAGTCTTTGGGTGTTATTATAGTAAGAAGCACAAAGGGTTCTTCAATGGCTTGAATAATGCCCCAGTTTTCTGGAAGCTCTGATGGGTTTCTTATTTCTTTTACCTGACCGTTTTTAAATCTTACCCTATAGACTACACTTGGTGCGGTGGTGACAATGCTAACACCGTATTCCCTTTCAAGTCTTTCTTGCACTATCTCCATATGTAGCAATCCCAAAAAGCCTACTCTAAAACCTAAACCAAGAGCTGGAGAGGTCTCTGGCTCAAACTGTATAGCTGCGTCGTTTATGGCATACTTCTCAAGTGCATCCCTTAGCTCTTCGTAAGTATAGCCTTCGGAGGGGTATATACCTGCATAGACCATGGGTTTGGCTGGTCTAAAGCCGGGAACAGGTTCAGGTGTTGGGTTTTTAGCATCGGTTATGGTATCACCGACCCGTATATCTCTTACATCCTTTATAGAGGCAGCGAGATATCCCACATCGCCAGCGGAGAGTTTTTCAAACTTGGTCATCTTTGGAGTTTGTGCTCCTACCTCTGTGACTTCAAACTCTTTACCAGTGGAGAAAAGCCTTATCTTCATGCCCGGTTTTACCTCACCATCAAAGACCCTTACAAAGGCAACCGCACCGCGATACTGGTCATAATAGGAGTCAAAAATTAGTGCCTTTAGAGGTTTGTTTGGGTCTCCCTTTGGTGGTGGGATTCTCTTTACGATAGCTTCTAATATCTCCTCAATGCCGATACCCTCTTTAGCAGAGGCTAATATAACATCCTCGGAGGGTAGCCCCAGTATTTCTTCTATCTGCCTTTTTACCCTTTCTGGGTCTGCAGCAGGTAGGTCTATCTTGTTTATAACGGGAATTATGGTAAGGTCTTGTTCTACTGCCTTCCAAAAGTTTGCAACTGTTTGAGCTTCTATGCCTTGAGTTGCGTCAACAAGAAGCAAAGCTCCCTCACAAGCAGCGAGAGCTCTTGAAACCTCATAAGAAAAGTCCACATGCCCAGGGGTATCTATAAGATGTAAGGTATAGGTTTCTCCGTCCCTTGCCTTATAAAACATTCTTACCGCTTGAAGTTTTATGGTTATGCCTCTTTCTCTCTCAATCTCAAGGGTATCAAGCATCTGCTCCTTTAACTCCCTTCTTGAGACAGAACCAGTGTATTCCAAAAGCCTGTCCGCAAGAGTGGACTTTCCATGGTCCACATGTGCTATTATGGAGAAGTTTCTCACCCGTTCCATAAGATTTATATTTTATGCCTACTTTAGGCTTTTATCCTTTTTCTTAATATAAGCATTAACTGATATAAGCCTCGTTTATATTCATCCGTAGAAGTTCTTATTGCAGAGAATTGTTAACTCTCATACATTACTATCTTGACATGTGGAAGGTATTAATAGGTACAGTTTTGATATTTTCGGTAAGTTTTGCAAAGTGGTTTAACAAAGCCTCAGAAGGCTTAGAATACGCTCTGCGAGAAAACAAGCCTGTTGCCTTCTACTTTTATAGCAACTACTGTCCCTATTGTACCCAGATGGAGGAGTTTGTCCTTAATCAAGAGTATGTTCAAAAAAAGTTGGAGAATTTCGTAGTGATAAACCTAAACATATCCTCTGACGATGGAAGCAGATGGGCAAGGAGGTTAGGTGTTCCTGGTGTTCCTACCTTGGTCTTTTATGACCCAAAGCAGGAAAGGGTGCTTGGTGTCCTCTTTGGAAGCAGACCAAAGGGAGAAGTTCTAAATACCATTCAGAGAATTTGCACAATGCAAAACATTAAGTCATGTTAAAAACCTTTAAGGAGGTATAAAAACATGGATAGGAGAAGATTTCTTGCACTGTCCACAGCAGTAGTTGTAGGTTTAACCTTTGCCCCAGCACTTCAGCCAGCCTTTGGTGCCACAAAGCTTGAAGAAGAAATTCAAAAAAGGCTCGGAGTCCAGCTATCTCAAATCAGAGAAGTGGAAGATATCAAGCTCACAGCTCCTACCATAGCAGAATCTGGTGCCAATGTGCCAATCACTGTGGAGTCTACCATACCCGTGGACAGAGTGGAAAGGCTCTGGATATTTGTTGACAAAAACCCTGTGCCTTGGATAGCGGATGTGTCCTTTACTCCCATGAACGGTCAGGTCTTTTTCTCCACAAGGATAAAGATGGGAGAAACCTCCAATGTGAGGGCAATTCTTAAGCTCAAGGACGGTTCTTATGTGATGGCAACAAGGGAGGTCAAAGTTACCGCTGGTGGATGCTGATAATTCCATAAGCTTTCAATACCAAAATTCTATACAGGAGGTGCAATATGGCAGTAGGGACTGGCATACTGCGTGTGCCAAGAAAAGCAAAGAAGGGAGAGATTGTAAGAGTGCAGATGGTGATAACCCATCCTATGACACCACCGAGGAGAGACCCACAGACAGGGCAGGAAGTGCCTGGCCATTACCTCACAAAGCTTGAGCTTTTCTTTAACGATAAGCTTGTAAGCACTGTAAACATGGGTGCGGGTGTGTCTGCCAATCCCTTTATGGCTTTTACTCTAAGGGTAGAGGACAGTGGTGTTGTGAAGATAGTCTATGAGGACAACCAGGGTGGAAAGTGGGAGAGAACTGCGGAGATAAAGGTTTCTTAAGGGAGGTTATGACATAAGAAAGAAGGCATTTCTGGCAGTGTTTACCGCCGGTGCTATCGCCAGTGGGCTTTTGTCTACAAAGGCTTTTGCTCAGGTTGAAGGAGAGCTTTCTCCAGGAGAAGAAATTAGGCTCGTCCAAGAGTTCAATAGGATGCTTGCAGAAGGTATAAACCCCGGTGAGATATGGTATGAGGTGAGCAACCCAGAAGATAAGGGTGCTAAGGAATTAGTGAAAAAATGGTATGAGCCTTATGAGAAGGAATTCAACACGGTCATAGGCACGGCTAATACCTTGCTCTATAAGAGGGATACTGTCTTTAGCACGTGGGACAGGCTCATAGGCGAAGCTCTTGCGGACTACTATCATGGCGTGGATGCGGTTATGTCTTTGGATGTGGGTACATCTCCGGGCTTTAGATGGGGAACTACTGTCCTCCCAGGTCAGAAGATAACTGTGGAGCATGTTTACGACGTGCTTGGTATGACATACCCTCAGGTCTTCATTATGAAGAGAAAGGGAAGAGAGCTTCTTGCTTTGTGGGAAGATGTGGCGGACAATGTGTTTAACCCTAACCCTCTCTATCAGCAAGGTGGAGACATGTCAAGGATATATGGCGTGGAGTATGAGCTAAAAATAAACGCAAGGCAAGGCGAAAGGATAAGGAACGTAAAGATAAAGGGTAAGCCTATAGAAATGGACAAGGAATATGTGGTTGCGGTTTACGGAGGACCACCTCCAATGGGAGTTGAGCCTGAAAAGAAGAACATAAGGGACATAGTAATAGACTACATAAGGAAAAAGAAAAACATTGAAATAGACAGAAAACCCAACGTGAAAGTGCTTGACCATCCATACAACACAGACTGCTACTGGAGGTAAGAAGATGTTGAAGTTTATCCTTTTCCTGCTCCTGCCTCTTTTTACCTTTGCTATGGACCCTCTAAGAGTGATGTATATTACCTATAACCTTAAGGAGAGGGATTTCAAAGCAGGAGTAGAGTCTGTAAGAAAAAGCATGGAGGCTCAAGGTCTAAAGGTATTGAGAACTCTTACCATCTCTGACGCCATAAGAGCGAGAGGAAACGAAACTTTCAGAAACTACTACGTTGTCTTCGGGTGCGAGTTTGATGGTATGGGAGACATTCTCCTCAAGGCACCAGCCCTTAGCAATATAGTCCCATGTAGCGTGGCGGTTTACGAAGAGGGAGGCAGGATAAAAGCAACGGTTTTAAATCATCAAGTCTTCCTTACTCGCTACAGAGATAACCTAACCCTCTCTGAAAGAAGAATTATAAGCCAAGTATATCGCAGGCTTCATTCAGCCCTCGCTTCTGTAAGCACCAACAAGCCGGCAATCCCTCAAGTCCCTGCCATGAAAGAAGACCTTGTCCACGAGGATGTTATAGAAGGTCTTGACTTTGACACCTTTAAAACCCTTTACAAAACAGCTCTTGATGGGGTGAATATGAACATCTTGGACATAATGGATATAAGAGAGGATAGTCCCAAGTTTTCCATATTCCTTGCATGTAATCTTAGCTACGGTGAAGCCATACTCAAGGACATACCTCAATTTGGGACTCTCGCACCCTGTAGAGTGTATCTATACGAAAAGGATGGAAAAGTTATTACTGGCTACATAAACATACCCTTCCTGCTTAAGACCTATGGAAGGCATCTTAGCAAGGAAAACGCAGAAATATTCCTTAGGGCAGACCAAGACATAAAACAGGCTCTTAAGGAGGCAAAGGGTGAGTAATTATGCAAGTTCCCATGCTTTGTAGGAGCTTCTCACATTAGGTCCGCTTGCCACCTTTTTAAAACCTAAACCGTATGCCAGCTCTTCAAGGGTTTTGAACTCCTCCTCTGTGTAGTATTTAACCACTGGATGGTGTTCTTTTGAAGGCTGGTAATACTGACCTATGGTTAAAAGGTCGCAACCCACCGACCTGAGGTCCTTCATAACTTGGATTATTTCTTCAAGACTTTCTCCAAAGCCGAGCACCAGTGCGGACTTTGTAAGTATATGAGGAGCAAGCTCCTTTGAAAATCTTAGCAGTGCAAGGCTTCTTTCATACTTAGACCCAAGCCTTACGCGGTCATACAGCCTTGGCACGGTTTCCACATTATGTGCAAGCACATCTGGTTCAGAGGATAGCACTTTTGAAAGGGCTTGAGTGTCGCCTTTAAAGTCTGGCACAAGCACTTCCACCTTTATACTTGGTATATTTTCCTTCAGGACTCTTACGCACTTTGCAAAATGACCCGCACCACCATCTGGCAGGTCATCCCTTGTGGGAGATGTTAGCACCACGTAGCTTAGTTTAAGGGTTTTAACCGCATGCAAAAGTTTGTAGGGTTCTTCTGGGTTGGGAGCTAAGGGCTTTCCTCTTTGTAGATTGCAAAAGCTACAGGCTCTCGTGCATGTATCTCCCAGTATCATAAAAGTTGCAGTGCCAGAGCCAAAACATTCTCCTATGTTAGGACAGCGAGACTCTTCACAAACTGTGTGTAGTCTTAAACTTCTCAGCAGTTTTTTAATCTCGTGGGTCTTTGATAGCTCTAATATGGGCTTCATAGGATAAAATCTTAGCAAAAGTCTGCA